>JAUNVH010000046.1 GCA_030537765.1 Tissierellia bacterium
ATGATTTTTTCGGAGATGTATTCTAGGAATTCATAGGGGAGTCTTGCGATTTTGGCGGTCATGAAGTCGGTGGTTTTTATGGCTCTTAATGCTAAGACTCTCTCGTAAGTTCTTTTGTCTTTTTTTACACCAACTGCTCTGACATCGGTCAATACGCAAAAATATTGATTAATATCTTTCGATAAGCCGTGTGCTTTTAATTCTTTTCTATATATATAATCTGCTTCTCGCAAAATATCTAGCTTTGCCTTGGAAATGTCGCCCATGATTCTTACGGCAAGCCCTGGGCCTGGGAAGGGTTGTCTATCTACGAGTTCATCTGAAAGTCCCAAAACTCTTCCAAGTTCTCTGACTTCATCTTTGAATAAAATTTTTAAAGGCTCTATAAGTTCTTTAAAATCGACTACATCTGGAAGTCCTCCAACATTGTGATGGCTTTTGATTAAACCTTCGCCGTCTTCGCCCGATTCGATTATATCTGGATAGATTGTACCTTGTGCCAGAAAGTCTACTTCGCCGATTTTCTTTGCTTCTTCTTCAAATACTCTGATAAATTCTTCGCCGATTATTTTTCTTTTCAGCTCGGGATCAACTACATCGACTAGCTTTTCTAAAAATCTTTCAGATGCATCTACTCTTATGAAATTAATTTCTGTATCTTTAAACGCTGCTTCTACCTCATCGCCCTCGTTTTTACGCATAAGGCCTGTGTCTACAAATATAGAATTCAGATTTTTTTTGCAAGCTTTGCTGATTAATCTTGCACAGACTGAGGAATCTACTCCGCCAGAAAGCGCTAAAAGCACTTTGCCTTCGCCTACCGTTTCTCTTATTTTTGCAATTTGATCTTTTGCAAAGTTTTCCATTGTCCAATTTCCTGGCATTTTGCAAATTTCATAGAGGAAATTTTTCAACAGATTGTCAGTTTCCAAAA
Organism: Tissierellia bacterium; assembly: GCA_030537765.1. Taxonomy (GTDB): domain Bacteria; phylum Bacillota; class Clostridia; order Tissierellales; family Peptoniphilaceae; genus JAUNVH01. Next base: position 935 of record JAUNVH010000046.1, read on the forward strand.
GTTCGGGGTGAAAGCTTATGCCGTATAAATTCTTGTTTTCATTTGCTATTGCATAAATTTTTTCGTCTGAAATTGAAATATTTTCAAAGTCTACCGGCATTTTAGATATTTCGATGCCCTCTTTTAACCATACTTTTTGTTTTGAATCCATGTTTTTAAAGATTCTATTTTGTAGATCAATTTTTATTTCTCTAATGCCTTGAAAATCATTATTTGTCTTTTTTGTTTCTCCGCCCAATTTTCTTGCCATTAGCTGCATTCCATATGCGATTCCCAAAACTGGTATGCCTTTTTCAAATATTTCTTTTGGAAAGTCTTTTTCAATTGCTAAAATCTTTTCACTTTCTTCGCCAATGAGCACAATACCTAATGTGTTTTCGTCTATTTTTTCAAATAATTTTTTAGGTGGCACTACTTCACAATATGCTTTTAGTTTTCGCAATTTTCTTGCCACGTTCTGACCGTATCTGGAACCAAAATCTGCGATTATAATTTTTTTCTCGTTCATATTTTCCTCCCTTTAACGATTTAATTATATCACAATATAATTTGAGAATAAAAAATTTTTTTGGTAAAATGTATGCAAATGGAGGTAGTGATATGAAATATAAAGAACTTACAACTCCCGCACTTTTGATTGATGAAGATGTGCTTTTAAAAAATTTAAAGAGAATGCAAGATTTCGCAAATAAGAAAAAAGTAAATCTTAGACCACATACTAAGACTCACAAAATGCCCTATATCGCTAAACTTCAAACAGATATCGGCGCAAATGGCATTGCAGTTGCTAAGACGGGAGAGGCAAAGACAATGTATGACGAAGGCTTTGACAATATTTTGATCGCCAATGAAATTGTGTCAAAAGAAAAGCTCGAGGCCATAAAGAAAATGAATGAAGATAGAACAGTTTTATTTGGCGTAGATTCAATTGATGCATTAAAAATTATTTTAGAAGTCTTTGACAAAACTAATCCCGCCAAAGTCTTGGTTGAAATCGAAGTGGGCGAAAATCGCAGCGGAGTTATTGAAAAGAAAGATTTTATCGAACTGATTAAATTTATGAGCTTTACTGACAAAATTCAATACAAGGGCGTTTTTTCTCACGACGGCAATAGTTACAGCGCAAAAGATTTAAATGAGCTTGAAAATATTCATCTCAATTCTCAAAAGAGGACTTTAGAATTTGTAAATCTAGCCAAAAATATTGGATTCAATTCTGAAATTGTAAGCATTGGTTCCACTCCTCCTATGATTTGTGAGATGGATATCTTAGAAGGCATAACAGAAATCAGACCTGGTACATATGCACTTATGGATGCATCTCAATCTAATGTTATCGGAAATTATGATCAAGTGGCGGCAACCGTTTTGGCGACTGTGATCTCAAAGCCCACTGCCGAGCGTACAATTTTAGATGTGGGCGCAAAGGGCATTACTATGCAGAGCCGAAAAACTGGAATTACAAATAGCAATGGCATGGGTAAAATTTTAGAATATCCAGATGTCTTTATCGACAAAGTCTATGATGAACATGCAATAATTTATAATAGAGAATTTAGGGATAAAGTAAAAATAGGTGAAAAAGTGAGAATTATTGTGGCCCACATTTGCCCAACAGTAAATCTCTATGATAAGGCTCATTTTATTAAAGCTGATGAAATTATATATACTAAAGATATTTCAGCTCGTGGAAAGCTTTGGTAATTTTTCGAAAAAAGCAGGGTGTTTACTCTGCTTTTTTGCATTTATTTTACTTTTTTTTAAAATTAATGCTTAACATTTTAAGCCATAGGGTCTATAATAGATAGAATAATGAAAGGGGTATTCTAATATATGGAAAAAATTATTTATACAATCGATTTATTTTTCATATACGCATTATTTGGATTCATTTGGGAAACGCTTTGGGTTTCTTTCAATGAAGGCCATTTTGTCCAACGCGGTTTTTTGCACGGACCAATACTTCCCATCTATGGTTTTGGAGCTGTTATTATAATTGCTATGACTGAGCCTTTAAAGGGCAATAATATTGCCATCTATTTTGTGGGCATGATTACTGCTACACTTTTGGAACTGATTACTGGATATGCTTTAGAAAAACTCTTTCATGTAAGATATTGGGATTATGATAATCGTCCTTTCAATTACAAAGGTTATATCTGTCTAAGATCTAGTCTATTTTGGGGCTTACTTCCAATTTTTCTAGTAAATGATGTGAATATGTGGATAAAAAATTTCTTATCTAATATTCCAATCAATCTCATTATATTTTTTACATGCGTATCTTTATTTATATTTTTTATCGATCTGTGGAAATCGGTAGAAGAAGCTCTTGCTTTAAAAGATATATTGAATTACGAAAGGGAATTTAATCAATATATCGTTAGTATAAAAAAGGAATTGCGCCAATATGCCGAAGAGAAGAAAGAGGAATTTTTCGATTCATTAGAACAGATTGGAGAGGGCGAAAAATCTATCAGCGAAGCTGAAAATATTCTCAAACGAAAAGCTGCATCTTTCGTTTATAATAAAATTGAAGAAAGACGTGCTAGAGAGCAAAAAGTTTATATTGAAATTAAAAATTATTTAAATTCCAAAGCAGCGGATGAGAATTTATCAATTTTATCTAAAAAAGCATTGCAACTATTGGAATTGGAGCATTCCAGAAGAATCAAACGTCTAAATAGAGCAGAAAAGCGAATTCGTTCTCTATTGAAGCGTAATGATATTTCGATCAGATGACAAAAGGAGGGGAAATATGCATAGATTATTAAAAGTTTTTCCTATTCAAACACAAATTATTTTAAGTATAGCTATAATTATAGTCTCAGGATTTTTGATGACAAGAATTACTAAAAGACTCAAACTGCCAACCGTAACAGGCTATATTTTGGCAGGAATCTTGATAGGTCCTGAGCTATTTCATTTTGTGCCCAGAGCAATCGTTCACAATCTTTCTTTTATCTCGGATGTGGCTTTGAGCTTTATCGCATTCGATGTGGGCAGATATTTAAAGCGTGAAGTTTTGGAATCTGCAGGTTTAAAAGTTTTATTGCTAACAATGTTTGAATCCTTAATGTCAGGCCTAGTAGTCTTTACTGTGCTATATTTTGGATTTAAACTAGAGTTCAAATTTGCGATGCTTTTAGGGGCAATTGCAACTGCAACGGCGCCAGCAAGCACGATGATGACTATAAAAGAATATAATGCTAAAGGCAATTTTATAAATACGCTTTTGCAAGTTGTCGCCTTTGATGATGTAGTCTGTTTAATGGTCTTTTCGGCTGTAATTTCAGTAATTCAAAATGAAGCTGGCATTTTAGGACTATTAAAACCTATCGGCCTAAATATATTCGTAATTATTTTGGGCTATTTTATGGGATTACTACTCAATTTTTTAATCGTCCCAACAAGATCGCAAGACAATAGATTGCTACTTACAATAGCATGTCTACTCTTACTTACCGGACTTTGCCAAATTGCAAATGTCAGCCCGCTTTTGTGCTGCATGGTCTTTGGTGCCGGATTTAGAAATCGCAGACAAAGTTCTGATCTATTTAGGCAAGTAAATCTATTTACTCCGCCAATTATGGCATTGTTTTTCATTGTATCAGGCATGAATTTGTCTTTGACATCGCTGTTTTCAATGAAGCAGATCGGTATTGCTTATGTAGTTTTAAGGCTTATCGGTAAATATGCTGGCAGTTACTTGGGCGGAAAGTTGCTTGGATATCCTAAAAATGTAGTAAAATATCTAGGCTTTGCTCTAGCGCCACAAGCCGGAGTTGCCCTTGGCTTAGGCTTTATGGGTGAAAGGCTTTTGGGCGGAGAAATTGGAACATTGTTTTTAAATATAATCTTGGCTTCATCTGTGCTATATGAAATGATTGGACCAGTTATGGCAAAATATGCCATAATTCATGGCAGTGAAGAAATCAATATATAAATATAACGCCAAATTTGGCGTTATATTTTTTTGGCTTTCATTGCCGTATATGCTGCTTTTTCTACTAATATTTTTGCATTTTCCATTGCATAATCTAAATTCATTGGTTTATTTATTATATCTAAGACTAGATCTATTCCATAATCGTAAACTTTTTCTATATCTCTTCCCGTACTACCGACTATTGCAATAACAGGAATATCATATTTCTTTGCATAATTTGCAACTCCTATTGGTGCTTTTCCAAAAACTGATTGAAAATCCATTTTGCCTTCGCCAGTAAAGACCATATCGCAATCTTTAACTGCTTTCTCAAAATTTGAAAGCTCTAAAATTTTATCAATTCCCCTTGTCATCTTGCAGTCAGTAAAGGCCATAAATGCCGCACCCAAGCCCCCTGCAGCTCCTGCACCTTCTCTATTAATTATGCTTTTATTAAAAGTTTTTTCTAAAAGCTTCCCATAATTTTTTAAATATGAATCAAACTCCTCCAGTTCAGATTCTTTAACTCCTTTTTGTGGACCATAAACATAGGTTGCTCCATTTTTTCCACAGAGTGGATTTTTAACATCCGACAAAAGTTCAATTTCTATATTTTTTAAAGCGGGATTTAAATTACTTATATCAATTTTTCGTAAAAGCCCAAGACCTCTTATCGTCTTTGGAATCTCTCTATCATTTTCGTCTAAAAATTTTGCACCTAAGGCCTTTGCCATGCCCATTCCGCCGTCATTTACACTGCTGCCGCCCAGACCGATATAGAGTTTTTTAAGATTTAATTTTAAAGCTTCTAAAATCAGTTCTCCAAGTCCAAAACTTGTGGCATTATTGGGATCTAAATTATTTTTGTCTAATTTATCTAGCCCGCAAGGCGAAGCAGTTTCGATAATTGCAGTATTTTTATCTATTATGCCTAAAAGTCCTTTGCCTTTTCCTCCCATTGTGGCTGTGACGTCAAATTCTAAAATTTCTCCGCCCAAATTTTCAACTAATGCCAAAACTGTGCCTTCTCCGCCGTCTGCAATTGAGAATTTTTTAATTTTTACATCGTTTGTTTCTCGCAAAATTCCCTTTTCAATTGCATCTGCAACTTCCATAGAAGTTAAAGAGCCTTTGAAAGAATCTGACGCTATGATTATTTTCATCTAATCAACTCCAATTAATTCTCTAAATCTCCTTTATAATTCATTATTCCGCCAATATTTATAACTAATTCATAGCCAAGTCCTTCAAGAATGGCTTTTGCGCTTTGAGATCTAGCTCCCGATCTGCAGTAGACCAAAATGGGAGTATCTTTTTCTTCAATTTCAAATTCGGCATCTGTTCCAATCTTATCGAGTGCAATATTTATTGCGCCCGGAAGATGTCCTCCCTTATATTCATTAAAAGTTCTCACATCTAAGATCACAGCCGATTTACTATTTGATACGACCTTCTGCGCCTTATTAATATCACCATCGATATTTTTTATATTTGTCTTAACTTCGAAAGAATCGGCTTTAAATTTGTTAATTTCTGCACCGTTTTCAATATATTCGCCGTTAAATTCGATTTTTTCACCTATATTTAAGCTCGCCATATCGCTTTTTTTATCAACTTCTACCAATTCACCAAAATATTTTCCATTTAGCGCATAGACTAAAATGCTATTTTCATCTTTTTGCCACAAAGCACCTAAGAGCTTATTTGGATCATCTTGAGTTTTTGTTCTTCTTGAGAAAATATTAAACATCAAAAATATCACCACCAAAAATATTATTAAACGTTCTTTGTTCATAATTTACCTATTTCAAAACTTCTATCTTTTCAAAAAATATACTATCGTTTATATATTTTAAAAGTTTCTTTCTGTCATCAAATTTATTCAGTCCCAAATTTACTTTGACATAGAGATTTTCAAGCGACAAATCGTATATGGGATATACTACAGGCGAGTTTTCAATATCTCTAACCGATTCATAAGGGTCAATGCCCGAAGTAAGTTCGCCCAAAAATATTGGTATATCTAGTTTTTCAGCCTGCTCAATCAATGTGTTTATGGAATTATCGAGATAGACATCTTCTGAATTTACAGTTCCCGAATGATATACTCCGCACACAATCGCATCTACATCTTCTTTGAGATTGAAATAATCGTATCTGAGTCCCACATATGGAGTAATTAACAGAACTCTTTTATTCATTCTAAAGCCTGTACCATATGGATTTTTATTTTCTTTAACAAGCTCTACAGTTGGATTAAATCTATCTAGCGATTTGAAAAATTTTCCATCTTCCAATACACCAAAGTTCAAATTTTTAAAACTCTCATATGAGTCGATAATTTGGTTCATCTGCTTTATGCGCGATCCAAGATGCACTTCAATTGTGTCCTTATAGTCTTTATATATGACATAAACGCCCTGAAGTCCGCAATTTGCAATGAAATCTAAAGCTGCCAAAAAATTTGTAATGCCGTTTGAATTTCTAATTCCCAAGGGATGATTGCTCCCAACTAGCACTATTGGAATAGATTTATCTGAAAATAGCATACTCAGTAAATTTGCAGTATATGCCATCGTATCTGTTCCGTGAGTTATAATTATGCCCTTATATTTATTATAATCTATATTTTCCATCTCTGAAATCAAGATATTTAATTTTTCAAATGTCATATTTTCAGATAATGTATAGATTGGCCTTACAATTTCAAATTCAAAATCATATCTATAAAGTCTTTCATTGACTACCTGATAATCGTAAATTGTCTTTCCTTTGTGATCTAATGATCTCACTCCGCCTACACTTTGGGTTGCAAATGTGCCTCCCGTTTCAATTACTAAAATCTTATCCATATTTGCTCCTTTTATAAATACTAATACAATTTTACCATATATAATTATTGAGGTATAGGAAATTTGATTATAACTTGTCTTTAGCATAAAATTATATAAAATATATCTAAGGGAGATAATTATGAATAGAGATATAGATTGTTTTATAGAAAAAATGAAAAAGCCGCTCACAATGAAAAATATTGAAGTTATAGAAAATAATAAAGATCGAGTAAGATTAAAGTTAAAAGTTGACGAAGAAATGAAAAACTATCTGGGCATAATGCATGGAGGTATGATATTTACGATTATGGATTATACTGCAGGCTTTATGGCGAAAACTATTGGAAAATTTTCAGTAACTCAGAACGCTTCAATAAATTATAGAAGACCTGTAAAAAATGGAATAATTAAAACAGATGCAAAAATCATAAATCAATATGAAAAAAATTTAGAAATATTAGTAAATCTTAGAGATGACAAAGATCTGCTCTTGGCTGAAGCCATTTTTATTATGTATATTATGACAGAAGATGAGCTAAATAAAAAATTACGCCTCTAATATTTAAAGGCGTAATTTTATTTTTGAGATACATCAATATATTTGGCTTGTGGTAAAATCTCTTCTAATTTTTTTACTTCGATTCCCAAAGTTGCAAGTTCGCTGCCTGCTGCAATATAGACAATTTTATATGCTTTAAGTGATTCATCAAGATAAATTTTGACATCTTCTTTTACACCAAAAGGACAGACTCCGCCCAATGGATGGCCAATAATATCTTCTAGTTCGTCAATTTTTATCATGGCAGCTTTCTTTTTAAAGACATCGCGATATTTTCTATTCGAAAGTTTTACATCGCCCGCCATTACTATTACTATGGGGCCAATTGGTGCCATATAAGCCATTGTCTTTGCAATTTCTCCCTCAGTGCAACCAATTCTTTGGGCAGCTTCTGCCACTGTGGCCGTAGATTTTTCATGATAAGAAATTTCTTTATCTAAATTATATTCTTTTAAATACTCTTTTGCATTTTCTACAGACATTTTCTCAACTCCTATATTCGATTTAATCAATTATAGCATAAATAAGTAATTTATGTGAAAATGTATAATTAAATTTTAA
>JAUNVH010000047.1 GCA_030537765.1 Tissierellia bacterium
AAATTTACAACGAGCGGTAAAAAAATATATAAAAATCTTGAAAAATAGGCATCTACTAAATTATAGATGCCTTTTTTTATATATTCAAAGTCTCTTCAATGAGCTGTAAAAATTCTGAAAATGAATTGAAATTATAGTCGCTAAATTCCTTGTTTTTACCATATCTTATAACAGTTTTACTTTTTTCTTTAGCATATTTCAAAAGTTCAAAATTTTTACTGTTTATTCCAGAAAGTTTTGCTCCGCAATCGATAAAATAGTCGACCGTATCAATCATGTTTTTCGCTTTTTCTAGATTTTCTTGAGAAATTTCTTGAAAATCTTCGGCAATTACAGTATCCTTTGCGAGGGCATAAGCCACAGGAAAATCAATATCATTTTCAAAAATTATACCTGCAAAAAATGATAGATTCTTTTTATTCAACGCTCTATAATAGTCAATGCCCATGCCTTGATTGCCCATAACAAAGACTTTGGGCTTTCCCTTCGGCTTTTCTAGTTCAATACTTCCAAGCTCCGTATTATAGCGACCAACGCTCAGCTTAAAAGCATTTGCTAGCGATTTATTATTTATGACTTCTTCGGGCGTGCCATATATATATTCATTTTCGTTCACAATCATAAGTACCTTATCGGCAACTTTTGATATTAAATCAATTTCATGTAAAGAAAGTATTATTATTTTTTCCCAGTCTCTAGCAAGCGATCTTAAAATTCCCAAGAGTTCAATTTTATATCTTATGTCCAAATAAGATGTTGGTTCATCTAAAACCATTAAATCGGCTTCTTGACAGATTGCCCTGGCAATCATCATTCTCTGTTTTTCACCGTCACTAAGTGAAGTAAACTCTTTGTCTTTTAATTTTTCACCACGCACGATTTTGATCGAATCTTCAATCATTTGCAGATCGTAATCAGTAAATTTTCCCAAATAATTGGTATGGGGATACCTCCCTGTTGCAACGAGTTCCTCCGCAGTCATAAGATTTGGACTAATTCTATCTGTGAGCACAACACTCATCTCTTTTGCCATATCCATCTGACTCATCTTCTCAATATTTTTGCCGCTTATAAAAACTTTTCCGCCAAGTTTTTTTATATGGTCGGTTATGGTCTTTATTATTGTAGATTTTCCAGAGCCATTTGGACCCATGAGGCATAAAATTTCGCCCTCTACCAAATCTATTTCTATATTACCTAAAACAATTCTCTTATCATAACCTACATTTAAATTTTCAGTAAAGAATTTATGCATGTCCTCTCTTCCTTCCAACCATCAGATATATGACTATGGGCGCGCCTATAAATGAAGTTATTGTCGAAATATTTAATTCCGTTGGAGCAAATAATGTTCTGGCAAAGTAATCAGATATTAAGCAAAACGAGCTACCCATTAGCACAATGGCCGGTATCAAGATTTTGGGTTTTGAAGTCTTCAAGCTAAGCCTTGTCAAATGTGGCACTGCAATTCCCACAAAAGAAATTGGGCCAGCAAATCCTGTTACGACTGCCGACAAAATGCTCGATAAAAAAATAAGAACTAATCTGAATTGTTTAATATTAACTCCCATACTCTTTGCATAGTTTTCGCCCAAAAGATATGCCTCTAAAGGTTTTGAAACAATATATGTTAAAAAAATTACAGGCACTATGACGCAAGTTGAAATAAATAACATGCGCCAATTTACTCCCGAAAATGAACCCATAGACCAAGTTGTCAAGCTGGCAATTTTATGTTCCGAAGCAAATGCGATCATAAAGTTTGTTCCGGCAGAAGCTATATAGCCAATCATAATTCCAATTACAATAAGTATCGAAATATTATTTATTCTTCTTGCAAAAAGAAGCACCAATAGCATTGACAATAAACTTCCGGCAGTTGATGCTAAAAATAGCAACAATAAAGAGCTTATCCTTAGATTAAGCGCCACATTAGTCAGCACAACAAAGCCCACAAAAAGCCTCGCACCCGAGGATATTCCCAAAACAAATGGTCCTGAAATCGGATTTTTAAAAAATGTCTGGAGTAAAAATCCTGAAACAGAAAGAGCAGCGCCAAATAATATGGCGCTAATAATTCTGGGTAATCTTATTTTAAATAAGATATTGTATTCCATTGTGCTAAGTTCTCTTTGTCCTGTCAAAGCTTCTATATAATCTTTTAGTGTAACAGACACAGAACCTGAAACCAGGTTTATGCCTATGGAAAAGATTAAAAACAATATCATAATAGCAAATGCTAATTTAATTCTTCTACTATTATAATTTAAAGTCGAGTTTTTTTGCATCTTGCACCCTATTTCAATTATTTTATTCTATGATAATAGTTTAAATCGTCTGGAGTATCTTCTCCATATATCATATCATAAAGCTCCATAATCATATCAGCCGATTTATCTAGAGATTGCCAATAATTTTTATCTGTTGTCCAAATATCACCATTCTTTACTGCTAATAGATCAGCCAAATGATCGCCATGTTCCAAAAGTTCGTCCATATTTGTTATATATGCTCCCATATTTTCATGGATTAATATATCAATATTTTCTGCCATTTTGATAAAATCCTCTGCTGAAACTTTTGTAATGCCCGTATCTTCGCCAATATCGGAAAGTCCATAATCAGCTCCTGCAAGTTCCAACATTTTTACTGAGTAGTCATCAGCTTTTTTAACTGTATAACCATCTTTTGTGATTCTAAAGTATGCAGCAGTTTTTCTATCTGTTATATCTTTAGTTTTTGATTCAATTTCTTCAATCTTATTTATTTGCTCATCAAAATATTTATTTGCAGCTTCTCTATTGTCAACCAATGCGCCGAAAAACTTAGCCCATTCAATTCTTCCACGAGGATCGTCCTCTATATTATTATTAACATTCGACCAATTTAAGCCAATTTCTGTAAGCTTATCTCTGACTTTTTGAAAAGCCTCTGTTTGAGATGAAACTAATAACACAATATCTGGCTCTCTAGATTGCAAGAGTTCATAATCGGGACTGGTCGATTTTCCGATATAGCAGATATCACCAGAATCAATTCTTTCGTCTATGCCATCGATATACCAATCTCCCTTGTCGGTAGTTACTGCATTTACTTTGTCTAATTCACCAATTGCCTTTAACATTGCAACATCTGTTGTGGAATTTGCAGCAATTCTTTCGATAGGTTTTTGTATAATTTTTAAACCTTCGATATCCTTCGGAGCCTCTTTTCCTTCGGGTACCAAGAGTAGAGATTCAGAATTCTCTTTCATATCGATTAACACAAATCCATCTTTCAAATATTTTATATCAAAAGATTTGGCAAATTTAATTTCTTCTTCTGATTCAATCTCCATTCCAGTAAGCTCATCAATTTCTGCTTTTTCTTCTACTTTTTCTTCGTCTTTCTTTTCTTCTTTAATATTGTCAGCTTCTGTTACAACTTCGGTGTCGCCATTTGTTTTTGGCTCAACACTTTTACCACAAGCTGCGAGTAAAATTGTGATTAATAAAATTAATAATATATTTTTGAATTTCTTCAATTATTCTTCTCCCCCTAAAGAAAATAGATAAAAATGTTCCGTTTCAGTAAGTTCTCCTGGTTCTGATTGTAAAATCAGATGCAGTTCTTCAATCATATCTGCAACTTTGTCGGCGGATTGATAATAATGTCTTTTTGTCGCCCAAACTTTATTAGCTTTAATAGCTTCTAAATCTTCTAAAAAGTCTGCATACTCAACTAATTGCTGAGTGGATTGGATTGAAGGAGCTCCTGCGGCATCGTATAAAATAAATTCAGCTGGTTTTGCGCCTTTATAAAATTCTTCTGCATTCATCTTGGTATTTCCATTTTTATCCGGATTAAGATCTTTAAAAATATAATCTCCTCCGGCAAGTTCAAGCATCTTAACATTATAGTCGCCTGCATTTCTAACATAGAAAATATCTTTTGACATAAATACTGATGCAAAAGTAGGTCTATTGGTTTCACCTTTAATTTTTTCTTCAACAGCGCTTATCTTTGCAACTTGCTCATCAAAATATTTTTCGGCTTCTTCCAATTTTCCTGTCAATACTCCACTAAGTTTTACCCATTCCAAGCGTGCTCTAGGATCATCTTCCATATGATTTGATACGCCAACCCAATTAATTCCCAAATCATTTAATTGTCCTATTATAATTGGCGTTCTATCCAAATTTTCATACGTAAACATAACTACATCAGGAGCAACTGATTCTAATAATTCATAATCGATAGCATTTTTTGATCCGAGAAATTGAATTTCGCCTTGTTCCATACGTTCTTTAACTTCAGGAATCCTCCAACTCTCAAGCTTCGTTGTAACTGCGACAATTTTGTCGAGTTCATCAATCGGGCGCAAAGTCGTGGCGTCAACTGTTGAAAAAATTGCAATATTATTTACCGGAACTTTTAGAGTATTTAAATCTTTGTTTTCTAACTCAACACCCTCGGGAACCATGTACACAACCCTGTCTTCCACATCGGTAAATTTTATAACGCCTTGAGATAAGTTTTCTAATTTGAAAGATTTAGCATATTTGAGTTCAATTTCACTTTCAATTTCCAAACCCGTTTCTTCATCAATCTCAACTTTCTCTTCTGCTTTTTCTTCGTTTTTAGTTTCAGGCTCTGTCTCAGGAGCCTTTGCAGTAATTTCTTCTGTTGGCTTAGTTTCGGCCTTTTGACAAGCAGTAAATAGCGCAAGCGATAAAACCAAAGCTAATAACAACAGTTTTAAATTCTTTCTCATTCTTCCCTCTCCTATCTTTTATGATGCTTATTATATAAATTTCTGCATTTTTTGCAGATATTATATCCTTTATATATTTAAAATAATGCTTTAATCAATCTATAATCTTTTCTAAACTACCCTCTGCTTCAAGATAAATATTCCTTAGTCTGTTTATAGTTTCCTCATCTGCATTCCACATACCTCTTTGATTTGCTTCCAAAAGTCTTTCAGACATCTGATATGCAGCAGTTTTATTGACAGATTTTATCCAACTAAGCACTTCTTCGTCTAGTAAAAATCTATTGCAGACCCCGTCATACATCCAATCTTCAATATTATCAGAAGTTACATCCCATCCAAAAATTATATCTACAGTCTTTGAAATTTCTTGTGCGCCTTTATATCCATGCGGCTTTAAACCTTCTAACCATTTTGGATTTAATACTTTTGTGCGCATAATTTTTGAAGTTTCGCTTTCTAGATCTCTGGCTTCAACTAAATCAGGATTGGCAGTGTTTCCAACAATACTCTTTGGCTTTTTATTACTCGCTTTTCTAACGGCTGCAATTAGCCCGCCATGATAATTATAAAAATCATCACTATCTAAGAGATCAATTTCGTTTGATACTTCATTTTTTATAGTCATCTTAGTATTTTTTAAAATATTGAAAAACTGAGGCTTCAAATTTTCACCGTGAAACTTATTGGAATAGCCATGGCTTGACCAAAGAATATAGGCATCTCCCAAATCTTCGACATTTTGCCAATTTTTACTCTCAATCAAATCGCTAACTCCTGCTCCATATGAACCAGCAGGCGAACCAAAAACTCTAACTTTCGCTCTATCAATTGCCTCACTATAATCTATGCCTTCCTTCACAAGCCTTTCAATCTCTTTCTTTATATTTCTCTTTATGGGATTCATCTCTTCAGGTTCGTCCAAAAATGCGACTGCTGAAACTGCCTCGTCCATAAGTTGAATTAAATTTGGAAACGCGTCCCTAAAAAGACCCGATATTCTTAGCATTACATCTACTCTAGGCCTGCCAAGTCTTTCCAAAGGTATTGGACGAACTCCCATAACCGTCTTAGTATTTCCAAGATATATAGGTTCTACTCCCATCAGATAAAATATTTCTCCAATATCTTCTCCATAAGTCTTCATTGTGTTTGTAGCATATACAATAATCGCAATGCTATCGGGATATTCATTATGCTCCTTAAAATATAAATTTAATTGTTTTTCTCCTAAGTTTTTACCAATATCATATGCAGCTTTAGAAGGCACTTCTTCAGGATTTATTGAATAGAAATTTCTACCCGTTGGCAAAAGTTTAATATTGCCCCGAGTTGGATTTCCTCCTAGGGACGGATTTATAAATTCACCATCTAATGATCTTATAAAAGATGTTTTTTCGTCCGAGCATTTGTTAAGAGCTGGGACAATTTCTTTAGCAATAAAATTCATGCTATTGAGTAATTCTTTCGTATTGTGAGTTTTAGCAAAGCTTGCAAATATTTTTTCGCTAATATATTCAGGTTTAAAATCAAATCTATTCATATCTTCTATTAAAAGTGTCGATAAAGTATTTGCTTTTTCATAGATTTGATAATTTTTAGTATTATCTCTTTCTTCGTCTGATAGCTCCTTTAAAATCTTTTTTGGATCTTCTCCCATGGCTATTAGCATCGCATCTGTAAGAGCCATTACGCCCATTTGTGAGAGGCTCGAAAGCCCTTTTATCATCTGTAAATATCTCTCGTTTTTCGGTGCCGAGCCATAAATATGAAGACCATCTCTAATTGTCGTATTCTTTAGCATATGAACCCAATTGTGAATCTTTGGTAGAGCCTTTTCATATTCTGATTCTTCAATGTCTTCTAAATTTAAATCTTTCAGTATATAATTTTTTCTTGCTATATCAATAATCTCTTTTAATAGAATACCCACCTGCATCGGCGAACTCTTTTTGGCATGTTCATATTTTTCCAAAGTTTCTTCTAGCTGTTCTAAATATTCATAAGTTCCAGCTTCGGTCATTGCGGGTATTAAATGGCTCAAAATTGTGGCATGTGATCTTCTGCGAGCCTGCATTCCCTCACCTAAAATCCCCAAATTGTAGATATAAAAATGCGCCATACTATATATATTTAAATCTGGATACGATTCCTTCGAAAGTGCCACTTCTTTTCCTGGAAGCCATTCTAAAGTTCCATGAGTTCCGATATGAATTATGGCATCTGCTTTAAAAACTTCTTCAATCCATTTATAATATGCCAAATATGAATACGGCGGGGGATTATGCGTACTATGATACTCTTTTTCAAGATTTTCTTCAGATGAACGTCTAGGCTGAAGACCTATGAATATGTTTTTATCAATAATTCCAGGCACCATAACAGAGCCATCCAAAACCATTGTATTGCCTAAAGGATCGCCCCATTTTTTTGCCAAATCTTTTTTATTAAAATCTGGAAGATTTTTAAATCTTTCTTGAAATTCTTCTTTATCAAATTGTCCTGCAGAGCTTTTTTTAATGTCTTTGCTTGCAAATCGCCAATCATTTGCCCCTCTGTTTATCAATTCTTCAATTATTTCTTGACCATTTTTAAAATCAAGTTCCAGTACGTAGCCATTTTCTTTTAAGTAGGCGAGTAGTTTATACAGGCTTTGAGGAGTGTCTAAGCCATGTGCTGAGCCGATCATATCATTACGAGGGGGGTAATTGTGAAGTATGAGGGCTATTTTCTTCTCACCATTTACTTTTCTTCTCAGGTTTGCAAAATTAATTGCCAGCTTGGCGATAATCTCAATCCTATCGTCAATGGGAAAATATTTCTTTGTCTCAACGCCGTCAATTTCTACTTTTTCAGAAACTGCACAAGGAACGCTGATAATTTGCCCATCCATCTCAGGCTGGTATACATTTAAAGAAAGTGAAGGAATATCAATTCCTGATGCGCTCTTTAAAAATTCTTCGCCTGAAAGATAAACGCTGATAGCCTGAACAATGGCTACGTTGAACTCTTCGAATATAGACTGAATATAGTCTTTATTCTTTATATAATAATTTGAAATTGCATAACCAGTAGTCGTTACAATTGCATCGACTATTGTCTTGTTTTCCGACAAAAAATATTTTTTTGCCGTCTCTATAATACCCTTCCCATTAGATGACCCCAATCTACCAAAAACACAGATAGGAGCTGCTCCCAATTCTTCTAGTTTTTCAATAATGCTATCCGCATGGAGGGTATTAGAATTTATAATAAAAGGCAGATGAAGCATAACGCCTATAATCGGTTTATTGCTCGCAAGTTTCTCTTTTACAAAGCTTTCTGCCTCTATTTCATCATATATCCTTCCTTTATAATAAATGCCACTCGAGGGCTTTTTATTAATATCTTCTATAATATAATCTTTTGAATATGAAAAATTTAGTAAGAGCTTTAAAAACTGCATTGAATTTTCAATTCCGCCCTCGTCAAAATATTGTTTCAGTTTTAAAAACTCATCTAAAGTAATTTTTGATTTCTTATAAAGCTCATCAAATTCTCCATCAATCGAGCCATCATAATAGATATACTTGTCTTTTATTTCTGAACTTAATTCCAAGAATTTATTCAGATGAGCGCATGAGCCATGAAAACTCATATAATACGCTTCGCAAGTTTTTATATTCTCTGTAAGATTTTCAAACAATGTCTCATCTTCATTCAAATCTTTTACATTATATATGAGAATCTCTATTTCTTTGATTTCTTTTTCGAGATTTTTTGCCGCAAGTCTAAATTCGGAAAGTTTTGTATCTCCATGAATTATGCCGATAATTTTCATATTAATCCTCCATAATTTCTATACCTGAAAGTCTAAATTCGTTCGTATCTCTA
>JAUNVH010000048.1 GCA_030537765.1 Tissierellia bacterium
AGAAATTTTCTGAAGAAATTTATAAAAATTATTGATAATTATTATCTTTAGATTTATAATTAATATAGGTGATAATAAGACTCAGTAATATATTTAAAAAAGGGGGAATGAATTATGCCTCTAACATTTGCACCTTTAAACGTAGAACATAAAATAGTAGAGATCAAAGGACGAGATAAGACTATATCACATCTTGAATCGATGGGATTCGTAAAAGATGCAGTCGTGACAGTAATTTCTGAACTAAGTGGCAATTTAATCATAAAATTGCACGAGGGAAGAATTGCTCTAGACAAGGGACTTGCATCAAAAATAATTGTGGGGGATTAATATGACTTTAGACAAAGTGGAAATTGGAAAAGCTGTTATGGTTACAGCAATTGTCGGCGATAGACCGATAAAGAGAAGAATTATGGATATGGGCATTATAAAAGGCACAGAACTGACTGTTAGAAGAGTTGCGCCTCTAGGTGACCCTATTGATATAACCGTAAGAGGTTATCAGCTGAGCATCAGAAAGGAAGATGCAAAGAATATTAAAGTAGAAGAAATTTAAAGGGGGACTATTATGAGGATAGCATTAGCAGGCAATCCTAATTCGGGCAAAACGACTCTATTTAACGAGTTGACAGGATCTGCCCAGCACGTTGGAAACTGGCCTGGAGTAACTGTTGAAAAAAAAGAAGGACCACTAAAGCACCACAAAGATGTTTTAGTAGTAGACTTACCGGGAATCTATTCTCTTTCGCCATATACTTTAGAAGAAGTTATAGCAAGAGATTATATTGTAAAAGAAAAACCGGATGTAATTATTAATATTATTGATGCAACAAATATAGAGAGAAATCTCTATTTGACAACACAGATTTTAGAAACTAATATTCCAACAATAATCGCATTAAATATGATGGACGTAGTTAAAAAAAGTGGAGACGAAATCGATATCGAAAAAATTTCCAAAAGACTAAATGCTCCAGTAGTTGGAATTAGTGCAGCTTATGGCGAAGGACTTCCTGAACTATTGTCAAAGGCATTAAAGGCAGAAAAGAAAGCAGTAACAGACGAAAAGATATTTTCTGAAGATGTTGAAGCGGCTATTGAAAAGATAATAAATAAACTTCCTGATAATTTGGGAGAACAAAGAAGATATTATGCAATAAAGCTCTTTGAACGTGACGAAAAAATTCTGGAGGAATTAAATTTTTCAACTGATAAGGAACTTGATGAACTAATTACTTCAATAGAAGATAAGTATGACGAAGATTCAGATTCTCTAATCACTAATGAAAGATATCAATATGTTGGAAATATTTTAAAAGGCAATGTAGTTAGAAAAGCGCATATCAGCATTTCAACTTCTGATAAAATAGACAAAGTTGTAACCAATAAATGGCTTGCACTACCAATATTTTTTGGAATTATGTGGCTAATTTATTATTTAAGTATTACTACAATTGGTGATATGTTTATTGGTTATGTAGAAGAGGCGGCGGCATTCGTATCAGCCAAAGCGACTGTACTTATGGAAGCCGGCAATGTATCAGAAATGCTCCAAAGTTTAGTTAATGACGGAGTTATTGGCGGAATAGGCGCAATTTTTACATTTGTGCCTCAGATGATGATACTATTTTTCTTCCTATCACTTTTGGAAGACTCAGGCTATATGGCGAGAGTTGCATTTATTATGGACAGAATTTTTAGAAAATTTGGTCTATCTGGCAAGAGCTTTATACCAATGCTTATTGGAACAGGCTGTTCAGTTCCAGCAATAATGGCATCTCGTACAGTAGAGAATGTAAAAGATAGAGATATGACAATCTTACTTACTCCATTTGTGCCTTGTGGTGCAAAAATGCCAGTATTTGGTATGTTTATAGTTATGCTATTTCCTACGATGGCATGGGTTGGACCGAGCATTTATATTATTGCACTTGCAATGATTATTGTTTCGGGCATAATCTTAAAGCGTACGAAACGCTTCAAAGGCGATCCAGCTCCATTCGTTATGGAACTTCCGACTTATAAATTGCCGAGATTAAAAGGCGTTATAATCCATATGTGGGACAAGGCAAAAGCATTTATCATAAGAGCTGGTACAGTAATATTTATATCAGTTATTGTAATTTGGTTTTTGCAAAGTTTCAGCCCATCATTAAAATATATTGGCGTCGAAAATATGGACGATTCAATATTGGCGGCTTTTGGAAATGCAGTCAAATTTATATTTAAGCCACTTGGATTTGGAAACTCTTGGGCAACACCTGCGGCAGCAGTTACTGGCATGATAGCAAAAGAAGTAGTAGTTGCAACTTTTGCATCTATAGGATCAGTTGTGCCAATTGAATTTTCGCAAGTTAGCGCATTTTCATTTATGATGTTCACAGTATTTGCAGCACCATGTATTGCTGCAATCGGTGCAATGAGAGCTGAATTTGGAAACACTAAAGACACAGTATTTGCTCTAGTATTCCAAACAGGCGTTGCATATATAATGGCGTTTTTGGCAAACACAATTGGCAATCTAGTATTTGCTGGCACAGATGCCACTAAACTTCAGCCGCTTGATTATACAATTATGGAAGACGCATCAGAAGCTGTCGACATTTCAGGTGGCGGTCAAATAGTATTGGTAATCTTTGGCTTGATAATTGCAGCAGTAATTATAAATATAATTATTGATAAAGTAAAACATTCAGGTATGAAAACAGCTAAAAAGGGTGTGTAGTAATGGGTGATATCATAGTAATTGCCATTATAGCAATCTTAGTAATATTTGCAGTAAATACACTGTATAAAAATTCAAAATCTGGCGGCGGCTGCGGTTGTGGTTGCAGCGGCTGTGATGTGGAAAAAGAATTAATGAACAAGAAATAAAAAAATGCCCCAAAATATTTAAAATATCTTGGGGCTGTTTTATATTTAAATGTCGTATCGCATTATAATTCAATACATGCTATCATATAGAAGAAAAAAGTATTAATTACATAGAAAGAGGAACAGGCACCATGAAGATTGAATGTAAAAATATTTCAAAAAATATTTCTGAAAAGAAAATATTATCAGATATCAGTTTTACTCTAGAACAGGGAGAATGTCTTGGCATCATTGGTCCAAATGGGGCTGGAAAAACTTCTCTGATAAGAAGTATTTTAGGCATTTATAAGATTGACAATGGGGATATTTTACTTAACGACATTTCCGTAAAAGATAATAAATTTAGTTATGAACTTCAAAACTTATCAGTCATATTAGATAATCTTGGGCTTTATTGCTCGCTAAATGCTTGGGAGAATATCGAATTTTTTGATAGAATTAGATTCCCAAAATCAAATTCTAAAGAGCGTGAAGATCGAATTGAAAACGCATTAAAAAAATTTGAAATGTATGATAAGCGAGACGAAAAAATAACATTTTTTTCTAAAGGCATGAAACAAAGGCTAGCACTTGCTAGAGCATTTTTAGCAAGTCCTAAATTTCTCATATTAGACGAGCCGTTTCAAGGTTTAGATGTAGACGGTAGTATGATACTTAGAGATTATTTAAAAGAGGCGACAAAAGGAAATGTAGGAATTTTAATTTCTGCCCATGATCTATTAATACTTAATAAAGTCTGTGACAAATTCTTATTTATAAAAGCGGGCAAAGAAGTCAAATATCTGACGAAAGCTCAGCTACAAAAAGAGATGAATGAAAATATATATGAATTAAATGAGAGCGATTTAAAAGACGATTATAAAATTATAAAAGGCGATTCAGGTAAAATCATTATCTATTCAGAAACTGAACCTCAAAATTATATAAGAAAATTATCTTCAGAAGAAGTAGATATCGAAATGTATTATAAGGGAATAATGGGATGAATTTAAAATCTTTAAATGGCTATATATATCTCAATAGCAAGCGAGAAAAACTAGTTATAAATATATTTTTAAATCTAATTATCATACTCTTATCAATTAGACTGTCGTATTTTTTCGTCATGCTTTTAGTGTATATGATATTTCAAACTGTGGTAAATGTTGAATTTGCAAAGGACGGTGTAAATAATATATATCTATTCTTAATGGGGGAGCCTTTAAAATCCTTGACTCGCAATAGGACGATTGCAAGAATTTTGATAAAGGCATTGATGATTTTGCCGTCAATTTTAATCATGGCAATTTGGAAGAAAGATATTATTATAATATTTTTTTATTTAATTGCAATAATCGCCTCCTATATTATCGCAATTTTTAGGCTGTCACTTAACTATAAATATGATTCTAAAGTTTTGCAAATGGCAATAAATTATATAATGGTTTTGATCTTTGTAATTTTAATTTTGAATCCAATTTTAGATTATAAATTGAAACTTTTAGCTATTATTATAATCTTTGCTGCGATGATTTTTGTATCGAATAAGATTTTGGACAATTGCAGCATTGAAAAGATATATACTAGGGGTGAAAACTAATGAGAATTACGAATCCATATTTTTGGAAATGGAAGACTATTATATTAAAGAATAAGAAAAAGACTTTGCTATTATTATTTATGCCGATAGCATTTTCGGTATACTATATTTATAGCAATCTAAATTTAGACTATACTGTATTTTGGACAGCTGTTAACTATTCACTCATATCTTCGTTTTTCCTTTGGGATCTTGAAGAAATTTTATCTTATGAGTATAGAGATATTATCGAGAAAAATAGAATCAGATTTATATCGGGCTATTATATTTATTCGGCTATTATATTTTATATTTTAGGTTTGATAGAATCTCTAATTATTATGGCGATATTAAAAAAACTATCATATGCTTTAAATATAAATCCATTAGTCTATATTAAGGGTTTAATATTTTGTATATTTGTGCAGGCTAGTGCAAATGCTCAAATTTATAATTATAGAAAATGGGTGCTATACAGCTCAACGCCTATCAGCCTTTCGATAATCATTTTGCCAATACTTTCTATAATTAAAAATGATTTTGTTATTAAATATATGTATTTGATATTTCCAATCGTAATTTTTATAAGCATTTTGCTTTTGGTGCTCTATATTTTGATTTACGATAGTGAGAAAGCTGTGATCGAATTGATGAAAGCGTTCAAAGGATATGGCGAAATGAACGACTAAAATCGCCGATATGAAGAAATTTATATATATTAGAAAAAAGCGCGATATTTTACATTAAAAAGGTTTGACAACTTAGCATTAAGATGATAAAATACATTGGTGCATCGGATATTTTAGAGATTATTTGACATAATCTCTATATTTTGATGTTTAAATATAAAAAAAGGAGGTGCCTTGATGCCAACAATTAATCAGTTGATCAGAAAGGGCAGAGAAAAAGTTCGTTACAAATCGAAATCACCGGCTCTTGGAGTTAATTTCAACTCATTGACTAAAAAGAGTAGCACAGTAAACTCACCACAAAAACGTGGCGTTTGCATTGCTGTTAGAACGGTTACGCCTAAGAAGCCTAATTCAGCTTTGAGAAAAGTTGCCAGAGTTAGACTATCAAATGACGAAGAAGTCATGGCTTATATACCTGGAATCGGTCACAATTTGCAAGAACACAGTGTCGTTCTGATTAGAGGCGGCAGAGTAAAAGACTTACCTGGTGTTCGTTATCATATTGTCAGAGGAACATTAGATACTGCCGGTGTCGACGGAAGAAAACAAAGTCGTTCTAAATACGGCGCTAAGAGACCGAAGAAATAATTGAATTTAAATTGTGCACAAGGCATGTTTATATAGAACATGAATTGGCACAAACGGCATAATTTGTCGAGTACCGATGAATTTACTAATTTATGGTTAAGGAGGGAAGGAAAGTGCCAAGAAAAGGACATGTTCCAAAGAGGAAAGTAATGCCCGATCCAATTTACAATGATGTGGTAATTACAAAGCTCATAAATAATATTATGCTTGACGGAAAAAAAGGTATTGCAGAAAATATAGTCTATGAAGCTCTTGAAACAATAGAAAAACAGACTGATCAAGATGCTATCGAAGTTTTTTACAAAGCTTTAAACAATGTAATGCCAGTTTTGGAAGTTAAAGCTAGAAGAATTGGGGGAGCTACCTATCAAGTACCGATGGAAGTGCGCTCTGAAAGAAGAGAAACTTTAGGTCTTAGATGGCTAGTTAAATACTCCAGAGCAAGAGGCGAAAGAACTATGAAAGAGCGTCTTGCAAAAGAAATTCTAGATGCTTCCAACAATATGGGCGCAAGCGTAAAGAGAAAAGAAGAAATGCATAAGATGGCCGAAGCGAATAAAGCATTCGCACATTACAGATGGTAATAGGCCTAAGTTAATAAGGAGGAAAAGCGTGCCAAGAGAAATACCATTGGAAAAAACCAGAAATATAGGTATTATGGCTCATATAGACGCAGGGAAAACTACTACTACGGAAAGAATTTTGTTCTATTGCGGAAAAATTCATAAAATTGGTGAAACTCATGAGGGTGCAGCTCAAATGGACTGGATGCAACAAGAACAAGAAAGAGGAATTACAATCACATCAGCTGCAACTACGGCCCATTGGAAAGGTCATAGATTAAATATCATTGACACTCCCGGTCACGTGGACTTTACGGTTGAAGTTGAGAGATCTCTTAGAGTTTTGGACGGCGCAGTATCACTTTTCGATGCGAAAAGTGGGGTTGAGCCACAATCAGAAACTGTATGGAGACAAGCTGATAAGTACGGAGTGCCTAGAATTGCCCATATAAATAAAATGGATGTAACGGGAGCCGACTTTTTAAGATCCGTAGAAACTATTAGAAAAAAATTGAATGCCAATCCTGTACCTATCCAATTGCCAATAGGAGCAGAGGATAATTTCACAGGCGTTATCGACCTTGTAGAAATGGTTGCTGAAATATATAAAGATGATATGGGTACTGAGATTGAAATCACAGAAATACCCGAAGAAATGAAAGCTTTGGCAGAAGAATACCGAGAAAAACTTATAGAAGCCATTGCAGAATTTGATGAAGATTTGATGATGAAATATCTCGAAGGTGAAGAATTTTCAATCGAAGAGATAAAAAGAGCCATCAGACGCGGAACAATAGACGTCAAAATGACACCAGTTACTTGCGGTTCATCATATAAAAATAAAGGTGTACAATTGTTACTCGATGCAATTGTCGACTATCTACCTTCACCAGTAGATATTCCACCAATTTCAGGTATCGATTTGAACACTGATGAAGAAACTGTAAGAAAAGCTTCCGACAGTGAACCATTTTCAGCTTTGGCGTTTAAGATAGTTACAGACCCCTATGTTGGTAAGTTGAGCTATTTTAGAGTTTACTCCGGAACATTAAAATCCGGATCTTATATATACAATTCAGAAAAGAAAAAGAGAGAGCGTATCGGAAGAATACTTCTGATGCATGCTAATAAACGAGAAGAAGTTGAAGAAGTTTACTCAGGAGATATCGCAGCAGCAGTAGGTCTTAAAGACACTGCAACAGGCGACACTCTATGTGACGAAGATAATCCAGTTATGCTAGAGAACATGGTGTTCCCAGAACCTGTTATCTCTGTTGCAATAGAGCCAAAGACAAAAGCTTCTCAAGACAAGATGACGATTGCTTTACAAAAACTTGCTGAAGAAGACCCAACGTTTAAAACTTACACTAACGAAGAAACGGGCGACACAATTATTGCAGGTATGGGAGAACTTCATCTTGAAATCATAGTAGATAGACTTTTGAGAGAATTTAAAGTCGAGGCAAATGTGGGTAATCCTCAAGTTGCCTATAAAGAATCCATACAAAATGCAGCTGAAGCTGAAGGAAAATATGTCCGTCAGTCAGGTGGTAAGGGACAATATGGTCATGTTAAACTTAGAGTTGAACCTCAAGAACCCGGCAAAGGATATGAATTTGTCAATTCAATTGTCGGAGGAGCAATTCCAAAAGAATATATCAATTCGATTGACCAAGGAATTCAAGAGGCGCTACAAACAGGTATCCTAGGTGGATATGAAGTTTTAGATATCAAAGTTGAACTCTATGACGGTTCCTATCACGAAGTCGACTCCTCGGAGATGGCATTTAAAATTGCTGCATCGATGGGTATAAAAGAAGCTATGAGAAAAGGAAATGCTGTACTATTAGAGCCAATAATGAAAGTTGAAATTACAACACCAGAAGAATATATGGGAGATGTAATAGGAGATATAAACTCCAGAAGAGGCAGAATGGAAGGCATGGAATTAATTGCCGGTTCACAAGTTGTAACTGCATATGTGCCACTTGCAGAAATGTTTGGATACGCAACATCATTAAGATCCAACACTCAAGGAAGAGCAACATATTCTATGCAATTTGACCACTATGAGCCGACGCCTAAGAATATAGAAGAAAAAGTTTTAGGAAAAGATAAATAATTTTCAAGGAGGAAAGAAAATGTCAAAAGCAAAATTTGAAAGAAACAAACCGCATGTCAATA
>JAUNVH010000008.1:0-34088 GCA_030537765.1 Tissierellia bacterium
AAATAGAGCCGATTGGGTTTATACCTATCGGCTCATAGTTTTATGCTTCTTCTGCTTGTTTTGATATTAGATCTTTAACTTTCATTAGTCTGGTGATTGTTGCCCTTTCGTTTTCATCAAGCTTCATTCTAATATATTTAATCGTTTCTTCTAAATCTGGAATCGTTCTATATTCTAATGCATTTACTCTTCTTCTAGTCTGTTCAATCTCATCTGCCATTAGCTGGCATTTCTTTTCAATTTGAGCTAGTAGCAATAGACTGTCCATAACTTCATATAGCTTTTTTATTGCATCGTCTAAATCTGCATTTGTCTGAGCATAGCCATAAGAATATAATCCCGATTCGTCATCTGTACTGCGATTAAATTTCATCACAGGCACTTCAACACTCATCAGATTTTCTGTTTTTATATCGACCATTATTGTTTCTTTAGGAACGGCCAATGCTGCTTTCATAAATTTTGAATTTAAAATTGCACTCGCCATGAAAAAATCTGTAAAGACTGATTGGAGCTCTTTTTCGACTTCTATTCTGAGCTTTTGGTTTTCTCTTATTAATTCAATAAAATTTCTCATCAGCTCATCTTGTTTGTCTTTTAAGAGCTTATGACCTCTTTTCGATGTATTTAGCCTAATTTTTAGATTTGATAGCTCAATTCTAGTTGGCGTAACATTGAGTCTAGCCATAATTATCTCTTCCCTTCAGCAGATTTTCCCATAAATTCGTCGATATATTCTTCTCTGATACGCTTTAATTCGGTTCTTGGTATTACTCTAAGTAATTCCCAACCCAAATCTAATGTTTCTATTATCGATCTTTCTTTATAAAAGCTTTGATTTACATACTTTTCATCAAAAGCTTCGGCAAATTTTGCAAAAGCTTTGTCGGCTTCGTTTAATGCGCTTTCGCCCAAAATTGTGGCAAGTTCTCTAGCTTCTCTGCCGGCTGTATAAGCAGCATAGATTTGGTTCATCGTATCTGCATGATCTTTTCTGGTCTTATCTGCTCCAATACCCTTATCCTTTAGTCTTGAAAGTGAAGGCACAACATTTACAGGAGGCTCTAATCCTTTTTGATAAAGCTCTCTCGAAAGTATTATCTGCCCTTCTGTTATATATCCCGTAAGGTCTGGAATTGGATGCGTAATATCGTCCTCAGGCATTGTCAAAATTGGAATCTGTGTTATAGAGCCTTTTCTGCCTTTAATTCTGCCAGCGCGCTCATATATTGACGCTAAGTCAGTATATAGATATCCAGGATATCCACGTCTACCGGGAACTTCTTTACGAGCAGCAGAGATTTCTCTCAATGCTTCAGCATAGTTTGTCATATCCGTCATTATTATCAAAACGTGCATATCTTTTTCAAATGCCAAGTACTCAGCAGCTGTGAGTGCCATCTTTGGCGTTGCAATTCTTTCTATTGCTGGGTCATCGGCTAAGTTTATAAACATAACGGCTCTATCTATTGCGCCCGATTTTGTAAAATCGTCTATGAAAAATTGTGATTCTTCAAATGTGATTCCCATTGCAGCAAATACTACGGCAAATTTATCATCTGTGCCTAATACTTTTGCCTGTCTTGCAATTTGCGCGGCCAAATTATTGTGCGGAAGTCCAGAGCCCGAGAATATGGGCAGCTTTTGACCTCTTACCAGTGTATTTAATCCGTCAATTGTAGATACTCCAGTTTGAATAAATTCAGAAGGATAGTCTCTAGAATATGGATTTATTGGTGCTCCATTTACATCTAGTCTTTCTTCTGCAATAATTCTTGGTCCATTGTCTTTTGGATTTCCAAGACCATCAAATACTCTACCTATCATCGATTCTGATACGGCTAATTCTAATGGCTTGCCTAAGAATCTTACCTTTGTACCCTCTAAGTTTATTCCTGAAGAGCCTTCAAATATCTGAACCATGGCCTTGCCTCGGTCAATCTCCAAAACTCTGCCACGTCTTCTTTCGCCGTTTTGCATTTCGATGTCTACAAGTTCTTCATATTTTATGCCTTCTACGCCGTCTACGACCATCAAAGGGCCGACTACTTCGCTTATACTTTGATATTCTTTAAGCATTTGCATTTCCCCCTTTGTTAATCAAACTATCTATTGCCGCTTCCAGTTCAGGCGTTATTGCATCTATTTGATCTAATTTATCATTTTCTACATATTTCATTCTAGTTATTTTTTCTCTTGCATCTAGCGCCAATATCTCATTTACATAAACGCCTTTTGATAGTGCATTTAATGCTAAATCATAAAAATCGAGTATGGTCTTTAGCATTTTATTTTGTTTATCGAGTGGACAATAAGTGTCTACATCGTGAAAAGCGTTCTGTTGCAAGAAGTCTTCTCTTATAGATTTTGTAACTTCTAGTTTTAATTGGTCCTCATCTGAGAGTGAATCTCTACCTATTAGTCTCACAATCTCCATAAGACCAGATTCTTCTTGTAAAAGCGCCATTGATCTTCTTCTGTTTTTAGAAAAATCATCGTCAATATTCTCGTCAAAATATTTGTCTAGCTTATCTTGATATAGAGAATATGAATTTAGCCAGTTAATTGCCGGGAAATGACGCGAATATGAAAGTGCATAATCTAGTCCCCAAAATACTTTTACGATTCGAAGTGTCGCCTGACTTACTGGCTCTGAAATATCTCCTCCAGGAGGCGAAACTGCTCCTATTGCAGTTAATGCACCTTCTCTTTCATCTGAACCAAGAGATATTACTCTACCTGCTCTCTCATAAAAGTCTGCTACACGTGATGCAAGATATGCAGGATAACCTTCGTCTCCAGGCATCTCTTCTAAACGCCCACTCATCTCACGAAGTGCTTCTGCCCAACGCGATGTGGAATCTGCCATTAATGCAACGCTATATCCCATATCTCTAAAATATTCTGCAATTGTGATTCCTGTATAGATACTGGCCTCACGAGCTGCAACCGGCATATTAGAAGTATTTGCTATTAATACAGTTCTCTTCATCAAAGATTCGCCGGTTCTGGGGTCTAAAAGCTCAGGAAACTCCATTAATACGTCGGTCATTTCGTTTCCACGCTCTCCGCAGCCTACATAGACTACAATTTCAGCATCTGCCCATTTTGCCAACTGATGCTGTACGACAGTCTTGCCCGAGCCAAAAGGTCCGGGGATTGCAGCTGCTCCTCCTTTTGCAACTGGGAAGAAAGTGTCTATTACTCTCTGTCCAGAAACTAGAGGAATTTGTGGATCTAATTTTCTATTATATGGTCTACCAATTCTAACTGGCCAATGCTGAAGCATTTGTAGATTTTTTTCTTCTCCATCTTCAGTTTTTAAACTGGCTATATCTTCTGTTATAGTAAATTCTCCAGATTTAATATTTGAAATTGTGCCCGATATATTTGGCGGGACCATTATTTTGTGCAATACGGCAGTTGTTTCTCTTACGGTTCCGATAATATCTCCCGCTTGAACTTTCTGACCTATATGCACAGTGGGTTCAAATTCCCATTTCTTTTCTCTATCTAATGAATATACTGATGCGCCTCTCGTTAGAAAATCTCCAGTCAAAGCTTGAAGTTTATCTAGTGGTCTTTGGATACCGTCAAACATGCCTTCAATCATGCCTGGTCCAAGTTCTATTGAGAGTGGATGGCCAGTTGTATAAACTGGATCTCCCGGGCCTATGCCGGTGGTTTCCTCATAAACTTGTATTGAGGCTCTATCTCCACGCATCTCTATAATTTCACCTATTAATTTATCTTCAGATACCTCGACAACGTCATATACATTGGCTTCGTTCATTCCTTCAGCCACTACTAACGGTCCGGCTACTTTAATTATCTTTCCTTGTTTCAATCTTAGCCCTCACTTTCTACAAAATATTGGAGCCTATAGCTTTTTCCACATTTCTTGTTATCTGTTCGAGACCTATATTTAAGCTGCCTTGGCTACTCGGTATTAATATTATTGCCGGTGTCAATCTATCTGTATATCTTTCAATCGTCTCCGGCACTAATTTTGCCAATTGTTCTGTAATATAGATTATCCCGACATTGTCTTTAGCCAAATCGTCGATAACTCGTCTAACTGCCATTTTATCAGTCGGAGTATAGACGCCAATGCCCAAAGCTTTAAATGCCAAGACCGATTCTTTATCGCCTATAACTGCTATTTTATACATAAGTCTCACGCAACCTTCCTATAATTTCTTTTGAAGGCATATTAGTCGATTTTGCTGTGGAAATTATTCTCAAGTTTGCTATTTCCGTTTCTTTAGCGACTAAATACGCAAACAGCACCTCAGGCCCATATGTGACCGTCTTAGCTCCTCGAACCACATCCATTCTATAGTCTAAAAGTGCCGTTTCAAACTCTGCAATTCTGCCAGTCTTTTCATAATTTTTAAGACCTAGCTCCAAATAATGAGAAATTGGCGAAGCTTTTAAGCCTTCGACTATATCTTCAATTTCTTCATTATAAAGTTGACTGAATTTATCAGTTTTGATATTGCCTCCAGGAATAAAGAATTCGTCTACAAAGTCAATTCTCTTTCCCTGCTTATGACCTCTCGATACGAGTTTAAAATTATAGTGATCAATATTATCTTTTACATACTGACTAAGTATTTTAGAATCAGATCTATTTCCTATCTCTTTCATATGATCATAATATGCTCGTTCAATTATCATATCTACTCTTTGGGGATCTTTATTTTCTTCATAATCCTTTAAAGCAAGTCTTATAACTTCGCTGTATCGATTATTAGTTTTAGTTTCTAAATCAGATTTACTAAGTTCGTTTCTGATTTGTTGGATATCGAGTTCGTCGTACATATCCCAGAGCATATCCGAAAAGTCTTCCCCAGTAATATATTCTTTAGCCAATACTTTTAAATTATGATAACTGTATTGCAGACTATTAAAAAGACCTATTACTTTATCTTCGGAGATTTTGTTGATGGCTGTATACGAATTTTGCAATGCATTATCTAATACATCGTCTATATTATTTTTGTCCTGCTGTTTTGAAATTTCTTCAGAATAGACAGTTTCATTTAGCAATCTGAAAAATTCGTCATAATCTTCAGCTTCGGCCATTCTTAGAATCTGTTCCCTCCTGAGCAAGCTTTTCTCCAATACACGCACGGTCGCAGAGCTGTTAATATAGTCTTCTCTTTTCATAATAGCCTCCTAACCGAACAATTCTTTCGCAAGTTCCGATTCAAAATCTGTTCTCTGATAATCTACCATTTCATCAAAATTATAATTATAAATTCTGTTCTCCTCTTTTATAATAAAGCCCGAGTTCAAATACTTCTCCTCATTTATATTTAAATTTGAAAAGTCTTTTTTGATAAGCTCAAGTCTTCCCTTTTGTAAGATAATTTCTGCATCTTTTTCAGGTTCAACTTCATTTATAATCTTTTTGAAAAACTCTAAATACTTTTCGTCATCTAAATCTCTTAATAATTCTTTTGTCTTATCAAAAACTCTATCCAATACTTCTTCTTTCGCTTTTAAAACTTTGTCTCTAGATTTGAGTCTTGCATCGGATTCGGCTCGTTCCAGAATCCTTTCTGCATCTTTATTTGCCTCATTGAGAATTTGAGTTTTTATGCTTGTGGCCTCTTCAACTTTTTTAGAAATTATTTCGGAGCATGTATTTTTGCTTTTTTCGGCAATTTTGGCCGCTTCTTCTTTTGCATTTTCCGTTAATTTGGAAATTATATTATCTAAATTTGACATCCTCCCACATCCTTTGACTAAAACGCAACTTGATTGAGTAATATAAAGGATATAGCAAATGCAAGAACGGCATACATCTCAACCATTACTGAATATACAATACCTTTTGTGGAATGTGATTCATTCTTAGCTAAGATATTTATACCTGCTATTGCAACTTTTGCCTGTGAAATTGCTGATGACCAGCCGACAAAACCTACTGGGCATGCGCAAAGCATCAAATATAATCCTTCAGCAAGACTCATGCTTATATTCAATTTAAATAAAATTAAAATTCCAATTGCAAATCCGTAAAGACCTTGTGTACCTGGTAAGAGCTGTAATACTAATGATCTACCAAATTTTTCAGGTTCTTCTACTATAACTCCGGCAGCAGCTTCGCCCACCATGCCTACGGCCTTACCAGAACCTAGGCCTGAAAAAATAACAGAGATTGCTATTCCTAGTACTGCAAAAATAATTCCGCCACTGTCTAATAAAAAAGTTTTCATTGATATTTCCCCCTATTTTTCTATATTTAAATATTTTGATTTACTTCTGAATTTATTAAAAGGCTTTCCTCCGCCTTCATAAAATTTTCCAAAGAATTCAACATAAATTAATCTGGCTGCGTGTACATAGCTTGAAAGATAACTTAAGAACATATTAAACATTTGTCCTATCGCAAAGATTATTGCGCCTCCAATCATGCCACCAATGCCGCCCCAAAGAGTCTTTACAATCATATTTATAGCCACGGCAATAAATGTGCCTGAAAGCCCTAGGGCCATAAGTCTTATATAAGATACAAAATCGCCTAACCAGCCAGAAATTCCGTAAAGTTCATAAAGACCTCCGCCAAATTTTCCAACAATCGATTTTGCATCTCTGCCGCCTGTTAAGATTATTCCAACCATACCGATAATCATGGCGTATTTTCCAATCTTAATTGCAATTGGCTCAAGGCCCAATTTTGATCCACCAAGCGTTACAATGGCACCCATAACGGCCATATACCAAAATAACACATCATATACTGCATCTAGAGGCTTGCCATCTCTAATTTCCATATAGCCTTTAACTCCTAAGCCTACAAATAATTGAATTCCTCCAAATAGCATGCTAATAACTAAGACTGTCATATAGTCGGATGCAATATCTATAAGGCCAGGCATTTCTACAATTCCGCCTAAGAAAGAGCCATAAATCAAACCCCAAATAATAGTAGATATACTACAATAATTTAAAAATCTGATCATGTCTTTTTTGTCCTTATCTAGATTGAATGCCTTTAATGCAATTAAAGTCCCGAAAAATAATAACAGACCATAGCCAAAATCGCCTACCATCATACCGAAAAACATCCAGTAAAACGGTGCAAAAATTGGTGTCGGGTCAATTTCGTTATATTTTGGCAAGGCATACATTGCCGTTACGCTTTCAAAACCTGAAACAAATTTATTATTTTCCAAAATAATTGGTACATTTGGATCATCTCTATCTGCATCTTTTAAATCTAAATGATAATCATTTTTTAAGATTTTATCTAAAAGCTTAACAAAGTCTTCTCTCTTTTCGTGAGGAATATAGCCTTGAATTAAATTAGTTCTATTAGTCTTCAAAAATGATTTATTTGCCTCAAGTCTGACTCTTATATTGTTTGCATATTCATATCTGATCTGTAGCTTATCAACTAGATCGGCTTCATTTGCAATTTTTTGATGCAATGTATTTATATCATCTTCTAATGATTTTATCGATTGCCTATATTTTTTAATGACATCGGCCGGTTTTCCCCGTCTCGGAAGTTTTACTGAGTTGAAGGCATTTTTTCGAAGCACTTCGCCCAGCTTATCTCTTTCGATATCTAATGTCAAAAGCAAAACATAAGTATGACGATCATAATTAGAAACTTTTTGCAATGAAGTATATTCCAATTGAGCTAAATCTTGTCTAAATTGCATCATATATTTGTCAGGCAAATACCCTGCTACTATATTTAATTTGTGTGTTGGTTTTAATTTTGAAAAATCCATATCTAAGGCTTCCCAAGGCCTCATATCATGGATATCATATTTTAAATGTAAAACTCTAGATTCCAAATCTTCTAGCTCGTCGCTATATCTTTTCAATTTATTGTAAGGTGAAATATAGTCAATCTTTTGGCCCACTGACTTTAATTGTTCAAAGCTCATAGTCTTTTTGCCCTGCTTAATGGCTTCCAAACCCTTTTGCTTTACTCTATATGGTTCCAAAAGTTCAAGCATCCATTTTATACGCGATATTTCTTCCTTTATATCTTCCAATTCTTTAGGAGCATCTGTGCTTTCTAATTCGAGTTCTTTAAAGGTATCGTTTTCTTTAAGATTATTAAAATGGACGTATTCGAAATCTTGTAATATTTTTAAGACGCGATCAGTATCTTCTTTAAATAAGATCAGATTAAATTGATCCATATTTGCTATTGCCATACTAACTCACAATCCTCTCTAAAATTTGTTCAGCCAGCTTATCTATTTTTTCGTCAGCCTTATGAAGATTTTCTTCGTAAAGCCGTTCTCCTTCTTCTATAATAGGTTCAGCTTCTGCGGCCGCCTTTTGTTCAGCTTCTTCACGAATTCTTTTGGCATCTGCTTTTGCATTATCCGTAATTTCTTTAAATCGATCTAAAGCCTCCTTTTCAGCGTTTTTCTCTGCTTCTTTCGCATTTTTTATTGCTTCTTCAATCAGATTTTCCGCTTCTTTTTCCGCGTCTTTAACGGAAAGAATTGCTTCTTTGACCAAATCATTCACCCCCTATTAGTGAGTTATTATATTAATATACATTATATAATGATTAAGTTTATCAGCGCAAGATTAATTCTCAAATTCAAATGATATATTTTATAAATACTTTAAAATAATATCTACTATTCTCTGTGCACTAAATCCATCTCCATATGGATTTTGAACTTCTGACATTTTATTGTATAATTTGTCATCTTTTAAAAGAGAATCTAAGGCATTATATACATTTTTGTATTCTGTGCCTGCAAGGATGGCAGAACCTGCATCTACTCCTTCCATGCGCTCAGTTTCTTCTCGTACCACAATGACAGGTTTTCCCATCGTTGGGGCTTCCTCTTGAATTCCTCCAGAATCTGTGATAACAAAATGAACTCTATTTAAAAGATTTGTAAATTCAAAATAATCCAAAGGAGAAATCAGATGTACTCTGTTATGATTGCCTAGTATTTCAACAGCTATTTTTCTAACCTTAGGATTCAAATGCATTGGAAATATTACTTCCACATCTTCATAAATATTTAATACATCTTTAACTGCATTAAATATATTTTTCATAGGTTGTCCAATATTTTCACGCCTATGTGATGTAAGAAGTATAAATCGCTTTGAATTGAAATCTAATTTTTTTAAAACCTCGTCTTCAAATTCATAATCATCTTTTACAGTATATTTTAAAGAGTCTATTACAGTATTACCCGTTATATAGATTTTACTATCAGAAATCCCTTCATTTAATAAATTTTGCCTATTAGAATCTGTGGGACAGAAGTTATAGTCGGCCAAAACGCTGACAAGTCTTCTATTGGCCTCTTCGGGATATGGCGAATAGAGATTATTAGATCTTAAACCGGCCTCGACATGGCCTATTTTAATCTTATGATAAAAAGAAGCCAATGCGCCTGAAAAGACTGTAGATGTATCTCCTTGCACCAGTAATAGATCGGGCTTTACAGTTGTTAAAATCTCTTCTAAACCCTTTAAAGACTCAATCGTAATATCTGTTAAAGTCTGACCGGGCTTAAATATGTTCAAATCATAATCGGGCACAATATCAAATATTTCCAAAACTTTATCAAGCATCTCACGATGTTGAGCTGTTACGCAGACAAAAGTTTCTAATTCTTTTCTCTTTTGCAATTCTTTAACTACCGGTGCCATTTTTATAGCTTCCGGCCTTGTGCCAAATATGACTATTACTTTCATAATTTCTCCCTTCAATCAGTTTTTACTATTAAACATTCCAATTTTTTTGGCAATTGCAATAGTTATTATAATTATAATTAAAGCCAATATATTCCCAGTTTTAGAATTATATTTAGTTATCATAATTGCCATCGCGCCAAAAAGTGCGGAAATTATATATAAAATAATTACAGTTTTAGGCTGTGAATTACCTTTTGCTAAAAGTCTGTGATGTAAATGGCCCTTGTCGGCAGAAGTTATGGATTTGCCACTTAGTTTTCTGCGAATAATGGCAAATAATGTATCAAAAATCGGAATTCCTAAAATTATAATAGGAACGGCCATAGCTACTGTGGCCACGCTTTTCATAACGCCTTCAATCGATATTGCACTAAGTATAAAACCAAGTGTCAAAGCTCCAGTATCACCCATGAAAATTTTTGCCGGATGAAAATTATATGGCAAAAATCCCAAGCAAGCTCCCGCAAGCGCAAATGCAATTATAGCCATATGTCCATAACCAAATATATATGCCACATATCCCAAAGAGATTGCAGCCATCATAGATACACCTGCTGCAAGTCCATCCATGCCATCGATTAAATTTATAGCATTAGTAATTCCCACAATCCAAATAATACTCGCTGGATATGATAAAAAGCCTAAAGACCAAATAGAGCCTTCTTGCCCAAATGGATTTGTCACAAAGCTAATCTTTATATCGCCCCTAATCAAAATTATCGCCGCTATAATTTGCACAATCAATTTTTGCATAGGCGTTATAGATTTCACATCATCGATAGCTCCACTAATTAAAATTAATGTAGAGCCGATAAAAACATGTAGAATTTCTTTTGTCGTAAATTTGGAAAATATAAATAGAGTAAAAAATATTGCAAAATATAATGCCAAGCCCCCAAGCGATGGAATGGGCTCTTTGTGCATCCTTCTAGAATCTTTAGGAATATCTACTGCTCCAATTCCAATTGCAAATTTACGCACAAAAGGAGTCATGAGCATTGCCAAGACGAAGGCACATATAAATACCTTCAAATAATTCATTATAATCTCCTCTAAAATTTATTTTGTTCCAAATAGTCTATCGCCGGCATCTCCCAAGCCAGGTATAATATATGCATCTTCATTGAGCTTTTCATCAATTGCAACTACATATATTTCAATATCTGGATGATCCGTCTTAACTCTTTCAATACCTTCAGGTGCAGCCAAAATATTTACGCATTTAATATTCTTAGCACCAGCTTTTTTCAAAAACGAAATGGCTGCAGATGTGCTGCCGCCCGTTGCAAGCATTGGGTCCAAAACATATAGCGTTCTTTCGTGAACGTCTTTTGGAAGTTTGCAATAATATTCAACCGGTTCGAAAGTATCGGGATCACGATATAATCCAATATGTCCAACTTTAGCCATAGGGATTAAATTTAAAAATCCGTCCACCATGCCCAAGCCCGCTCTTAAAATTGGGATTATTCCAACTTTTTTCCCACTGACTCTCTTGCCAATCGTCTTGCAGATAGGAGTCTCAATTTCAAAGTCTTCCAACTCTAAATCTCTGGTAACTTCGTAACCCATAAGGGTTGAAATTTCTGTTACAAGTTCTCTAAATTCTTTAGAACCTGTTTCTTTCATGCGAAGCATAGTAAGTTTGTGTTGCACTAATGGATGGTCTAATAATATAACTTTTCCCATTCGTTAATATCCTCCTTTTTTACATCTTATTTAATTATAACATAAAAAATTTAAGCTGCATCTTTTAATCATCTAGCATACAAACTCTGCGAACGTGCCTGCCACCTTCAAATTCTGTATTTAAAAATACATCCACAATCTCTTTGGCCATTTCGGTGCCAATCATTCTGCCTCCCATAGCCAATACATTTGCATCATTGTGAAGTCTTGTAAGTTTTGCGCTCAATGGCTCATTACAAAGTGCGCATCTGATACCTTTATGCCTATTTGCTGCAATCGATATGCCAATTCCAGATCCACATATTGCGATGCCTTTATCAAATTCTTTAGACAAAATTCCTCTCGCAACCTTAGAGCCATATTCTGGGTAATCGACCGACTCCTCTGAATATGCACCCACATCTTCAACTTCGTGGCCCTTACTCATCAAAAATTCTTTAACTTCTTCTTTTAATTTAAAACCTGCATGATCGCTTCCAATAATAATTTTCATTTTAACCTCCAATAATTTTATAACTACAAGCTTTCTTTAATCTATTCATTACTGCTAGTCCAACACCTTTTTCTTCAAAACCTTCTATGATTATTAAATCGGCATTTAAATCATCAGCTTCGCGCAATAATTTGAAAATATTTTGCGCAATAGTATTTAAATCTTTTGAGCTACCTAGAATTAAAGTTTTATCATAATTTAATTTTTCAGCCAATTCTTGTGACAAAATATAGACTATATTTTTTGATTTATTATTATTTTTATATTCCGCAATGTTTTTAATCTTCTTTTCCATAGCTCCCACAAATAAAACTGCCTCAGCATTTGGAGCATAATGTCTATATTTTTGGCCTGGAGATTTAGGTATTAATTTAGAATTGTCATCAAACAATGCAGAATCGATTTTTAGATTTTTGATATATTCTTTCAATTCTTCAAAAGTTATAGCTCCTGGCCTTAAAATTGTAGGAAATTGGCTACTCAAGTCTAAAACTGTCGATTCAAGGCCCACCAAAGTATCCCCGCCATCTACAATTGCATCTACTCTATTGTTCATATCATTGATACAATGCATTGCCTTTGTAGGCGATGGTTTGCCTGATAAGTTTGCAGAAGGAGCAGCAATAGGCAAATTAGAATGTGAAATCAAATCGAGCGCAAATCTGTTTTTTGGCATTCTTATAGCAACAGTATCGAGCCCGGCCGTTACTTCATCTGGAACTAAATTTGATTTTTTTAAAATAATAGTCAAAGGCCCTGGCCAAAATTTTTCAGCCAATTTATAAATCAAATCATTTTTTGAAATGGAAATATCATTTATCATTTTTAAATTTGAGATATGTAGAATCAATGGATTATCAGAAGGCCTGCCCTTAGCTTTAAAGATTTTTGCTACGGCGTTTTTATCTAGTCCATTTACTCCAAGTCCATAAACAGTCTCAGTTGGAAAACAGACAGTTCCACCGGTCTTTATAATTTCTGAACATTCATTTAATATCTTATTGTAATCGTCACTTTTAATACTAAAAATCTTTGTCATTTCAATTTCCTTAAAGTAAATTTATTCCCTATTAAATTATATCAATAACCGCGTTCATTTTAAAGTCTTATAAAATAATAGATTAATTCATTTTTTAATTTAAAGAATAAACCCCCTCAAGTCGGTTTAATTTCTTCGTCCGACTTTTGGGGGTCTCAATAGTTTTAAAGATTAATCAAAAGGTATAAACTTTTTATTTTCAGGATCGAATATATAAATATGATTTTCAAAATTTGGATGTTCTAATGGTTCAGACACATAGATATAGCCGCTAGGAAAATCTTCTGATGTGTCAAAAATTATTTGCCCTTCTTCTTTAAAATGTGGTATGCAGTTTATAAATTCATCGTCTAAATACGCTATAAGTCTATGCTCGTCCATTAGGCAAGTAAGATCTAAAGTATAAAGCATAGGCATATATTTATCTTCGACCACCAGATTAATTATCTCGAAAAAACTTGTACCTCCCGTATCTGCTTTCATTTCACTGAGCTTTTGAAACTTTGCCTTTTCGCCTCTAAAATCATATGCGAAATATTAAATAATATATAATTAAGTTTTTGATTTTAGGCTCGTTAATAAAGTTTATTCAATTTTATTGTAAAAAGTTATAAAAAATCATTATATTAAGCGTCAATTAAATTTCTATTTGATTTGAATAAATGTTTTAATTTTCAAAATTGATAGTTTTTGTGTATAATTAAATAAGAAAAGATATAAATTTCTAGGGGGTATGATAATGAAATTATTGGAACAAAGGATTATTCAAGATGGAAAAATTATAAATAATAATGTAATAAAAGTAGATTCATTTTTAAATCATCAATTAGATACAGCATTTTTAAATGAATTGGGCCAGCAGATTTATGATTATTTTAAAGAGCGTAAAATAAATAAAATACTTACGATTGAAGCTTCAGGAATTGCGCTAGCTACTTTAACTGCTTTACATTTTGAAGATATTCCTGTAGTCTTTTGTAAGAAACAGAAAACTTCTAATATAGGCAAAGATATTTTTGAATCGAAGGTAAAATCTTATACGACTAATAAAGAATATATAATCACTGTCAGCAAAAGATTTTTATCTCCAGAGGATAATATTTTGATTATAGATGATTTTTTAGCTGAAGGAAATGCATTGCTTGGCATGATTGATGTTTGTAATCAAGCAAAAGCTAATATAGAGGGTATTTCTGTCGCAATTGAGAAGGGATTTCAAGATGGCGGTAAGATTATTAGGCAAAAAGGTTTTGATCTTTTGAGTCTAGCTATCGTAGAGAGAGTTGAAAATGGAAATATATATTTTAAAAACCATTAATGCATAAAAAAGAGACCTCAAATGGTCTCTTTAAACTTAATTTATTCTTGTCTTCTTCCCAATTCTTTATCATAAAGATATAGAGTTGTTGGCACTTCGTTGAATTTTTCGAGTTTATCGATTATGCCTAAGAATGTATCTTCTTCTTCTCTTTGTTCTGCTATAAACCAATCTAAGAA
Source organism: Tissierellia bacterium (assembly GCA_030537765.1). Lineage (GTDB taxonomy): Bacteria > Bacillota > Clostridia > Tissierellales > Peptoniphilaceae > JAUNVH01. The sequence continues at coordinate 14,424 of JAUNVH010000008.1, forward strand.
GTCTTTAGCTGCATAATCTTTTGATTCTAATGCATCAGCATAAATATCATGGATTCTCTTAGTAACTTCTCTTTCATGTTCTAGCGCAGTTGAAAACACGTCTAATATGCTCTCATATTCTTTTGTTACTGCTGGAAGTTCATTAAGTTCTACTTCTTCTTCTATTTCATAAAGGAAGTCAAAGAATTTTTGAGCATGTTCTAATTCTTCCTGAGCTTGTAAAGTCATAAATCTAGCAAAGCCATCATAACCTCTGCCCTTACAGTATGCGGCCATACCTAGATAAACATAAGCTGATTCAATTTCAAATAAATGTTGTTTTTTGAGTCCTTCTACTACTTTTTGATTCTTCATATTTGTTTCCTCCTTAAATTATTTTGGTTCGTATAATTCATATACATTATATAGATCTACTCCGCTCGATACTATTTTTCGAACTAGATTAGGTATGTCTGACACTTTGGCTTTTACTACGAAGCCATTATATCTAAATTCGAGCGCATTTTGATATAATGGATCATCTTTAAATAAATCCATTATCTTTAGCTCACATTCTTCATAATTTCCTATTAAAAAAAATATATTGCGCATTTGATCTGTATGATTATCTATATCAATTTTATTTATAAGTAATGTCGTATGCATAATTACACCTCTTTAGATTATCATGACTAGATATTATTTACCCTAAAATTATTTTATTAACCATTCGCATAATTATTAAAAGTTAGAACATAAATTATCATAAAATTTTTGAATCATCTCGTCAATTAGCTGAGAATTTTTTATTCTAATTATAAAATCTTTTGGTATATTTTCCATTCCATAATAAAGCGCAGCCATTGAACCTGTTATGGCGCATATTGTGTCGGTATCTCCACCTAGATTACAAGCTCTAATTATTGCTTCTTTAAAAGAAATTGTTGGTATAAAAGACCAAAGCGAAGCTTCTAGCGAATCTATTACATAGCCAGTAGATTTGATTTTAGTTTCATCTATATAATGAAAATCTAAATCGTTTAGCCTTTTAAAATATGTAAAATATTCTCTTGTGATAGAATCTCTATTGTAATAGTTTTTTGCCAAATCGTATGCTCTATTTAGGGCGACATCGGGCGAGCTATCTTTTAAAAGTTCAATCATAAAAAGCGTATATATACCTGATGCTATAATGCTTATAGGATGAGCATGCGTTAGGGCAGTTATGGTTTTTGAAAAGCTTAAAACTTTTTCTATATCGTCTGAAATTCCACTGTAATAAAGATATAATGGCACAGGACTGTGGCGCATCAATGCTCCATTTCCATTCGAATGAAAGCTAGATCTGCCCCAAGGTTTTATTTCATTTTTATAATTTGATAAGGCTTCAATTGTAGTTCGTCCAAAGCCAAAACCAGCATTTTCAATTGCTGCATATTTGTTCATAAAAGCAGCTTGAAAAAAGTTTTCCATTAAATCTTCTTCATTAATTTCAAATTTTGAAAGGCCGTCTAAAAGAGCCAAGGTCAATGCCGTATCGTCACTATAAGTTCCAGCTTCGTGAAACCCGTCCATAATTGTATAGACGGGATTTTCTTTCATCATTTGTCTGCTTTTAGTATCATGTGCAAGCCCAAAAGCATCGCCAATTGCTACGCCATATATTGTAGATTTTATCTCTTCAAACATATTTATTCCTCCGGTAAATTTGGCTTATGTTCAGAATGAATCGATATTCTAACTTTATCAATTCTCTTGTCTTTAATTCCCAAAGCTCTCAATGTATAATTTTTATAATCCACAACGCATCTGTCTTTCTCTGTGTCTTCTGGTATATATCCCAAAAGTTCTATCATCATTCCGCTTATCGTTTCATGATTTTCGCTATTTAATTCTACTCCTATGGCTTCGTTTATATCGGAAAGATTTAATGAGCCGTCTAAGATATAATCATGTGCATCTATTCTTCTAATATGGTCGTCCTCGTCATCATATTCGTCTGCAATTTCACCAACAATTTCTTCGACTATGTCTTCCATGGTGACTATGCCTGAAAATACACCGTATTCATCGAATAAAAGCGCCATATAACTCTTATTGTTTTGCAATTCATTAAGTAAGCTATCAATCTTTTTGCTCTCGGGCACAAAGAATGCAGGCTTTATAATATTTTCCAGATTTACTTCTTGATAATTGTTTTTGCTAAGCTCGCTAAATAAATCTTTTAGATAAACTGTTCCAATGATATTGTCTTGATTGTCCCTATATACTGGTACTCTGGAAAAACCTTTCGAAAGCCAAGTCTTTATGGTATCGAATGAAAACTCCTCAATATCTATCATAAAAATCTGTGTTCTAGGTGTCATTATTTCATATGCCAATTTATCATCGAAATCGAATATAGATATAATCATCTGTTGACCTGATGAATCTATGAGGCCATGTTGTCTTCCGACTCTTATTACAGATTTTATCTCTTCTTCTGATATTTTTTCTTCCAAATCTTCAGAATAATTGCCCGTAAGTTTTAAAACTAAGCTCGTTGAAAAGCTCAATAGTTTGACGATGGGGGTGAATATTTTTGAGACGAAGTTTACCGTCTTTGCAGAAGACATTGCAACTTTCTCAGCGTTTCTTAAAGCTATTCTTTTTGGAACTAATTCTCCAAATACCAATGAAATATAAGAAATCAGCATAGTTATTGTCACAAATGCAACTGTCTTTGCATATGGGATTCCCAAATCGGTCATAAAGCTTGCCCATCTGGAAGAGAGATTTATTGCAGCCGATCCACTCGATAAGAATCCAGCCAAAGTTATGCCTACTTGTATCGTAGACAGAAATTTAGTCTGATCTGATAAGATATAATTTATTAGTCGAGCGCGTTCATCTCCTTCTTCTTCTAATTGTTTCAGTTTGTTTTTATTTATAGAAACATATGCCATCTCTGATGCAGAGAAGAACGCATTTATCATTGTCAAAACTACAATTAATAATATTTGAGGCCATAAACTTCCGGCATCTGCACTGTCTGTCATTAGTTTTCCTCCAAATCGTTTTGATTCTTTTTATATATTTGCAATCTTTTAATTGCGACATATAATATATACCCCAAAATGAGTCCTGCCAACACATCTGTGGGATAATGCACATATAAAATTACGCGCGATATTGCCATTAGAAAGGAAAATATTAAAGCTATTATTTTTGCAATAGTTCTTTTTTTGCCTTCAAAAAAGAGCTCTGCTATAGTCAGATACATACACATGCTTATCATTGAATGGCCAGAAGGAAAGCTAAGACCCCATTGATCTACAAGCATTCCAGACGGCCTTTGTCTTTGATGTATATGTTTTAATATTTCGTTTAAGATAAAGGCTAATAGTGATGCCGATAAAAGTTTAAAGGCGTTTAGATTTTCTTTCTTTCTAATTTTTATGGGAATTAATATGAGCATCAATGGAAGTATAAATTTTACTGAACCTATAAATGCCATCGCTTTGGAAAAATTATGTAATATTTTATTTTCCATTATAGGATTTAAAATTTCATACACGGCCTTATCGAATAATGTTTCATTTGGACTATGCCTTATATTTATTCCTATCAATATAAATATTATTAAATATATAATCAATATTATTTTTTCTTGTTTTTCTAATTCTAATTTTATTTTCATAATTCAATAAAAAGCCGGCCTTCAAACCTCCAATTTGTATATGGAGGTATTAGAAGGCCGGATAAATTCTAATTTTTATTTATAAGCATTCGCCATTCTCATTAGATCTTCATAAGTGTCTTTGGCGTCTTTTTCAGCTTTTTCATATAGCGCTTCTGCTTGTTCAGGGAACAATTTCATTAAAGAGCTATATCTAACTTCGCCCATGATAAAGTCTTTAAAGCTTGCCTTTGGCTCTTTTGAATCCATAACGAATGGATTCTTGCCTTCAGCTTTAAGTCTTGGGTCGAATCTGTATAGATGCCAGTAACCTGCTTCAACCGCTTGTTTTTCTCTAAATACGGATTTACCCATACCTATTCTGATACCATGGTTTATACATGGAGCATAAGCGATTATTATTGAAGGTCCATCATAGCTTTCAGCTTCGTTAAATGCCTTAAGCGTCTGATTCATATTTGCACCTAATGCAACTTGAGCTACATATACATAGCCATAAGATGCCATCATAAGGCCTAAGTTTTTCTTTCTAATGTCTTTACCGGATGCAGCAAATTGTGCTATTGCAGCAGTTGGTGTTGCTTTTGAAGCCTGTCCGCCTGTATTTGAATATACTTCTGTATCGAATACTAATACATTGATGTCTTCACCAGAAGCCAATACATGGTCTAAACCGCCAAATCCGATGTCATAAGCCCAGCCGTCTCCACCAAGAATCCAGATAGATCTCTTGATTAGATAGTCTTTAAGCTCATTGATAGTAGCCAATAATTTATCAGCTTCAGGATTATTAAGCTTTGCATCTAGTCTAGTTAATATTCTTGCTGCTGCAGCTTTTGAGCCTCTAGCATCATTCATATTTTCAATCCAGTCTTGGAAATGTTCGTTTAGATCTGAATCTAAATTCAGTTCTAGGAATTTTTCCATTGAAAGCTTAATTCTATCTCTAATTTGTCTAACAGCAAGTGCCATTCCGTAGCCGTACTCTGCATTGTCCTCGAATAGTGAATTTGCCCATGATGGTCCTTTGCCTTCGTGGTTTTTGCAAAATACTGTTGAAGGTGCACTACCGCCCCAGATTGATGAACAACCTGTAGCATTTGCTATCATCATTCTATCGCCAAATAATTGTGTTGCAAGTTTAGCATAAGCAGTTTCTCCACAACCTGCGCAAGCTCCTGAGAACTCTAGGTATGGGAATCTGAACTGTGAATTCTTAACATTTGTTCCTTCGAATGCTTCAGTCTTGTCTGAAATAGTCATTGCGAAATTCCAGTTATCATCTTGCTCTTCAAATTCTTTAGCAAATGGTTCCATTACTAAAGCTTTATTCTTAGCTGGACAAACATCAGCGCAGTTTCCGCAGCCTGTGCAATCAAGTGGTGATACTTGAATCTTATATTCATATTGGCCCATATCTCTGCCGATTGCTTTCTTAGTGTCGAAGCTTTCTGGTTTTCTAGCAACTTCTTCTTCATTTAGAAGGAATGGTCTAATAGCTGCATGTGGGCAAACTAATGAACATTGGTTACATTGGATACAGTTTTCATTGATCCACTCAGGAACATTTACTGCTATACCACGTTTTTCGTATGCACTTGTTCCACTTGGGAATGTACCGTCTTCCATTCCAACAAAAGCACTTACAGGAAGTGAATTTCCTTCTTGTCTGTTTATTGGTTCTAATATATTAGTTATGAATTCAGGCTTATCGCTACTATCTTCTGCTTCTTCAGTGGCGTTCTTCCAGTTTTCAGGAACATTTACTTCATGAAGCGATTCCATAGCTGTATCGACAGCCTTGTAGTTCATGTTTACAATATCTTCACCTTTGCGGCCATAGTCATGAACTATTGCTTCTTTTAATTTTTTGATTGCTTCATCTATTGGCAATACATTACTTAGTTTAAAGAATGCAGCTTGCATTACCATATTGGTTCTTCCACCAAGGCCAACATCAGCAGCAATTTTTGTAGCATTTATAGTATAGAATTTAATGTCATTTTCAGCAATATATCTCTTCATTGATGCAGGTAGATGTTCATCTAATTCCTCATCGTTCCAAAGAGTATTTAGCACAAATGTGCCGCCTTTTCTAAGACCTTTTAGGAGATCATATTGATAAACATATGACTGTTTTGAACAAGATATAAAGTCAGGTTCAGTTATCAAATAAGTTGATTTGATTGGCTGATTACCAAATCTCAAGTGAGAAATAGTTACGCCGCCTGATTTTTTGGAGTCATAGTCGAAATATGCTTGAGCATACATGTCGGTGCCGTCTCCAATAATCTTAATCGCACTCTTATTTGCTCCAACCGTTCCGTCTGAACCGAATCCCCAGAACTTACATTTGATAGTGCCTTTAGGTTCAGTATTTATAACTTCTTCAACAGGCAAACTCAAGTTTGTAACGTCGTCCACAATACTTATTGTGAATTCTTTTTTAGGATTGTCAGATTCTAAATTTCTGTAAACAGCTAAAATATCTGATGGAGTTGTGTTTTTGGAGCCTAGTCCAAATCTTCCACCTATGATTAGCGGTTTGTTTTCTTTTTCGTAAAATACTTTAACGATATCTAAAAATAGTGGTTCAGCTAGTGAGCCTTTTTCGATAGTTCTATCTAAAACTGCAATTCTTTCTACAGTCTCAGGAAGAATATCCATAAAGTATTTTTCTGAGAAAGGTCTGTATAGATGTACTTTAATAAGTCCAACTTTTTCGCCTTTATCGATTAAATAGTCAACAGTTTCTGAAATAGTGTCAGTCACACTACCCATAGCAGCTATAACGTATTTAGCATCAGGTGCGCCATAGTATACAAATGGTTTATATTCTCTGCCTGTGACTTTTGAAATCTCAGCCATATAATCATTTACAACATCTGGCACTCTGTCATAAAATTTGTTAGCAGCTTCTACTTCTTGGAAATAGATATCTGGGTTTTGAGCAGTACCTCTAGTTACTGGATGTTCAGGACTTAGCGCTCTGTCTCTAAACGCTTTAACAGCGTCCATATCGACCATTTCGCCAAGTACATCATAATCCATAACTTCGATTTTTTGAATCTCATGACTCGTTCTAAATCCATCGAAGAAATGTAAGAATGGTACTCTTGTTTTGATTGCAGTTAAGTGAGCAACACTTCCTAAGTCCATAACTTCTTGAACAGAACCAGATGCCATCAAAGCAAATCCAGTCTGTCTTGCGGCCATAACGTCTTGATGGTCTCCAAAAATAGAAAGAGCATGAGATGCTAGCGCACGCGCACTTACGTGAAACACGCCTGGCAATAATTCTCCTGCTATTTTATACATATTGGGTACCATAAGTAGTAGACCTTGTGAAGCAGTAAATGTGGTAGTTAAAGCCCCTCCCTGCAATGCACCGTGAACCGAGCCTGCAGCGCCCGCTTCAGATTGCAATTCTTTAACTAATACTTCTTGGCCAAAGATGTTTTTACGGCCGTGTGCCGACCATTCATCTACATATTCAGCCATATTTGAGGACGGTGTGATTGGATAAATAGCCGCCACCTCTGTAAAGGCATACGCCACATGCGCAGCAGCGGTATTACCGTCCATCGACTTCATAACTTTTGTCATAATAACCTCCTATACTATCTTGAAAATTTTCATATCTATCTATAATTATATACAATTGGTAAATCTTTTGCAAACTTGTTTTAGATATTATGAAAACAAGGGTATTTTCTTAAATTCTAAGGCATACCATACAGATATTTTTTAAAAATTATCATTCAAGTTCAGATTTTCTAGACTGAATTTTTTTAATTATTCTTGAGTTTAAAACTTCTGTTGCATTGTAGCCAGATTTCTTTTGTTTAAAGTTTCTTGCTGCCACTTCTACAATCATTGCGGCATTTCGCCCTGGCTTCATTGGCAAAGTTATCATTGGGATTTCAGTATTTAATATATTGTGAAAATCTTCGTCAAAGCCTAAGCGATCGTATTCTTTATTATTGTCCCACATTTCTTGTTTTATCACTAAATCTATAGTATTAGATTCTTTTGTGGAACTTATGCCATACATTCTTTCAACATCTAATATGCCAATGCCTCTTATTTCCATAAAGTATTTAGTCAAATCTGGCGAAGTGCCTGTGAGCACATCGTCAATTTTTACAATATTTACAATGTCATCAGATATGAGTTTATGACCTCTGATAATTAAGTCTAAGGCAGTTTCTGATTTACCAATGCCTGAATCGCCAATTATCAATACTCCAATACCATAAACTTCCACCAAAACTCCATGAACGCTCGTCTTTGGACTGAGCATTGTTTCTGTAAAATTAATTAATTTACTCAAAAACGAAGCAGTTTTTTGCTTAGTTTTAAGCACAGTCATATTGCGCAATTTGGCAACTTCCTTCGTTTCATCAAATACATAATTATTAGATGTGAAAATGAGCGCCGGTATAGGATAAGAAAAAAATCTTTCAAATCTCATGCGCCTTTCTGTACCAGTCATTTCTTTTAAGTATTGCCATTCAGCATTGCCGATAACTTGAAGCCTCTCTGGTGCAAATTTTTGATAATAGCCAGCAAGTTGAAGCCCTGGTCTATTTGTTTCGCTCGAATATATTGTGACATCTTTATAATTAGTTGACAAATTTACAACTTCGAAATCAAATTTTTCAAGTAATTGTTCAAACATTAAATATTCCATATTATCTTCTCCCATTAAAATGTTCGTATAGTGAAATGGCTGCCGGTTCGTTCATGCCGTCTACTTTTTTGAGTTCATCTATTGAGGCGTTTTTTATGGCTTCTATTCCTTTGAAATGATCTAATAAAGCATTTTTCCTCTTAGGTCCAATGCCTTTTATATCGTCCAGTTCTGAGCGAAAAGCCTTTTTTGCCATTCTACTTCTATGAAATCCAATCGCAAATCTATGTGCTTCATCTTGAATCTTGTAGAGCAATCTGTATAAATTTGTGCTAACTGGCATTTTGTATTCATTGTCTTCATAGATGAGCCCTCTCGTTTTGTGAAATTCATCTTTTACTAAGCCACAAATCTCCACATCTAAATCAAATTTTTTCATAACTTCTTTGGCTGAATTGATTTGACCTTTGCCCCCATCTACTATTAATAGATCTGGCAATTTAGAAAAAGATTTTCTCTTATCGGTTTCGGGCGCAATATATCTATTAAATCTCCGTTCTAAAACTTCTCTCATGGCGGCATAATCGTCTCCACCTCTTGCTGTTTTTATTCTAAATTTTCTATAATCACTTTTTTTCATCTCGCCATTTTCAAATACTACCATAGAGCCAACTGCTTCTACTCCAGAGATATGAGATATATCGTAACATTCAATTCTCTGTGGAAGCTTTTTTAGTCCTAATAAATCCATAAGCTGTTCCAATGTATTCATATTTTCTCTATATTTTTTCATAAAACGCTGTCCATATTTTTTTAGCATTTCTTCGGAGTTTTCCTGTACTAATTTTAATATTCTGACTTTTTCTCCTCTCTGCGGCACGAGTATATTGACTCGTTTTCCTTTCTTTTGAGAGAGCCAATTTTCAATTTCAGTCGTATCTTCAGGATAGTTTTCGAGTATAATTTCTTGTGGAACATATGCCGAGCCGAGATAGAACTGCTTGACGAAAGTTGATAAAATTGTCTTTTGATCGTCATGCAGTGGATCGTCTAATATAAAATGCTCCCTGCCTACAATTTTTCCCATTCTGACAAAAAATATCTGAATACAAATTTCATCGACGCCTCTGGCCATTGCAATTATATCTTGATCGGCAAAATCGGCGCTGTCTGCAATCTGCTTTTTAGTCAATACTTCTAAAGCATTTATTGTATCTCTTGTGACAATAGCTTCTTCATATTCCAGCTTTTCTGATTGCTCTTTCATTTTTTCGTATAGATCTTTAATTATGGAATCGTCTTTTCCGTCTAAGAACTGAATGACTTTTTTTACATTCTCCATATATTTATCTTCATCTACATCGCCTTTACAAGGTGCATAGCAACGATTTATAAAATAGTTTAAACAAGGTCTTCTCTTTGTAAAGCCTTTATCAAAATTTAATGAACATGAGCGCAAAGGATATATATCGTGAAAATAATCTATCGCAATATTTACAGCATATGCTGAAGGGAATGGCCCATAATATTTGGCTCCATCTTTTAAAACTTTTCTAACTTTTAAAACTCTTGGATATTTTTCATTCAATGTTATTTTTATATAGGGATACTGCTTGTCGTCTTTTAGTAATATATTATACTTTGGTTCATTGCCCTTTATTAAATTGTTCTCTAATATTAAAGACTCAATCTCATTGTGTACGATAATATATTCAAATTCTTTTATATTTTCTACCATCAATCTAACTTTGGCAGATTTTTTAGTAGATTCAGTAAAATATTGGCGAAGCCTCTTTTTAAGCGACTTCGCCTTACCGACATAGATAATACGATCGTATTCATCTTTCATTATATAGACACCCGGTTGATCGGGCACCTTCTTTAATTCTTCAGAAAAATTAAACATATAAATCTAAATCTCTCTAGTCGATTCCTTTAACCATATTCTCTCTTCTTCGGTTAAATAAGACTTTAATTCTCTATATACTTTTTTGTGATAATCATTTAAAAATTCAATCTGTGCTTTTGTGAGTAAATCTTTATCAATGCCCTCAAGATCTATTGGAGCAAGTGACATTACAATAAATTCTAAGAACTTGCCATCCTCGTTTTCTTCGGCTTTTTTAATATAATAGACATTTTCGTGTCTAATACCATATTTGTCTTTTTTATAAACTCCTGGTTCGATAGTGACGACCATGCCCTCGTCTAATACTGCCTTATCGTTTAAATTTTGCGCAAGTCTATGAGGTCCTTCGTGAACGCCCAAGAAATATCCAACTCCGTGGCCCGTTCCACATTTATAGTCCATGAAATTATTCCACATGGGACGTCTACAGATTGCATCTAAGCTATTGCCCGTTACACCGTGCAAAAATTTTGTGCTCGCTAGATCGATATGGCCTGCCAATGCTAAAGTGAAATCTCTTTTTTCTTCATCTGTAATTTCACCCAAGACCAGAGTTCTCGTAATATCTGTTGTCCCATCAAAATATTGACCGCCAGAGTCCACAAGATATAGGCCTTTGTTTTTTAATTTCGCAAAATTATCTTCATTTGCTCTATAATGCATCATTGCAGCATTAGGTCCATATGCAGAAATAGTATCGAAGCTTGTTTCTAAGAAGCCTTCTTGTTCCCTTCTGAAATCTTCAAGTGTCTTTGCCAAATCGAATTCGTTTAATTCTCTTTTGTCCTTATGATTTTTTACCCAGTAGATAAACTTTGTCAAAGCTACTCCGTCTTTCAAATAGGCATGTATTTGATTTTTTAGCTCCACATCGTTTTTTCTAGCTTTCAAATCTGAAGTTATATTAGTCTTATCTATAATCTTATTCGATTTGTCGATAAGCTTATATAGCTTTCGATTGATTATAGATTTATCTAAAACTATATTTGCATTCTTTATTGTATTTACATGGGCAAATACATATTCATATTCTTCTGCTTCTATGCCTTGCGAATTGAGATACTCGCTAACTTCTATAGTAAGTTTTTTATTGTCCACAAATAGATATGCATAATCTCTATCTATTAATGCATAAGATATGACGACTGGATTATTTTTAATATCGCGGCCACGAATATTATATAGCCAACAAATATCTTCTAAAGCTGAAATTATAAATGTATCGGCTCCAATTTTTTTCAACTCTTCACGCACAATTTCGATTTTTTCTTTGGCGCTAAGGCCCGTATATTTTTCTTCATGAATAAAAATTTGAGCATCGCTAAGCTGGGGTCTATTTTCCCAAATTTCTGAAATCAAATCTAATTCATCTAAAATTATCACATCAGGCAATGAGCTTTTTAGCTTTTCAAAATCTTTTTGTGAAAATGTTGCTCCATCGAATGCCACAGTGTCATTTTTTTGCAAATTCTTATGCAAATATTCAACATAGTCAGGAAAGCCCGGCGTGTTAATTTTCATCATTTCAAATTCTGTGCCGGCAATTTCTTTTTCGCATTGAATAAAATAGCGACCGTCTGCCCAAACTAAGGCCTTATCCATTGTAATTACTGCAGTTCCTTGCGAGCCAGTAAAGCCTGAAATGAATTGTCTAGTCTTAAAATGTTCAGGCAAATATTCTGACTTATGAGGATCAGATGTGGGCACAATATATGCATCTATTTCGTATCTTTTCATTTTTTCACGTAGCAGTTTTAATTTTTCGTTCGTATTCAATTAATTGCCTCCTCTAAATACTCTATTATTAATATTATTCTATATCAAATTACTAAATATATCTAGACTCTTGACTCTTAAATTTAGCAAAAAAATTATGCGAATCGTAAAAATTCGCACAATTAATAATTTTATTCTTCTGTTTGTTCTATCTCGCAAACTTCATCTACCTGACAGGCCTCTTCGTTTTCCCTAGCTTCTTTAGTTTCATTTAAATGCACAGCATATCTATCTAACACTTCATCTTGTAATTTTTTTCTCATAGCTGCTGTTATAGGATGCGCAATGTCTCTAAATGTTCCATTAGCAATTCGGACACTGGGCATTGCCAAAAACATTCTGTCTTCGTGTTCGATTATCTTGATATCGTGCACAACTAGTTCTTCGTCGAATGTAACTGAAACTATAGCTTTCAACTTTCCATTACTGTTTATCTCCCTAAATCTAACATCAGTTATTTCCATAATTTTTCCTCCTATACTTTAATGTTAATTTCATTATATCACCAATTAAGGCAATTAAAAAATAAAATATCAAAGTTTTTATGATAAATTTTTCCTCATAATGGGAAAACACTTCAATTTAGCCATTTAAACGAGAGAAGTTTTTTTAAAAAAATTTTGGGGCGTAAAAAAATTTAGCCTTTATATCTTGAAATCTTATGTTATAATTAGTAATGGTAATTTCTTGTTTTCTCATAGGAGTTGAAATAAATGTTAGAATTTAACCTTGATGAACATAAATATAAGCATGTTCATTTTATCGGAATTGGCGGAATATCTATGTCTGCGCTTGCAGAAATTGCACATAATTATGGCTATACAGTTACTGGAACAGATAGCCGCCTTAGCGATACGACAAAAAAATTAGAAAATTTAGGTATAAATATATTTTATAATCATGCGCCAGAAAATATTGAAGGCGCAGATTTGATTGTCTACACAGATGCAATTTCATTAGACAATAAAGAGCTTAAACAGGCAATATTAAAAAAAATTGATGTGATGGATCGCGCTTCATTTCTTGGAGCCATTATGAATAATTATAATTTCACCATCGCAATTTCAGGCACTCATGGAAAAACTTCGACCACGAGTATGATTTCAGAAATAATAGAAAATGAAGACTTCGATCCTACTATTATGCTCGGAGGCCAGCTCGATTCCATACATGGCAATGTAAAGATTGGAAAGAGAAATCTATTATTGACAGAAGCTTGCGAATATAAGGGAAACATTTTAAAGTATAATCCCAAAATGGCAGTTATTTTAAATATTGACGAAGACCATCTAGACTATTTTGACAATATCAATCATATAATTGAAACTTTTAAAGATTATGCAAAAAAACTTAGGGCCGATGATTATTTGATTCTCAATTATGACGATGTAAATACTAGAGAGCTCATAGCAGCAACAGATGCAAAAGTCATAACATTTGGTATGAATTCAATCTGTGATTTTACTGCAAAGAATATACATTTTAATAGAGATGGATTTCCCTGTTACGATATATATAGAAAGCATAAGAAATTATGCACTATAAATCTTTCAGTTATGGGAACTCATAATGTTTATAATTCGCTTGCTGCATTTATATCTTGCTTTTTATACGGTGTAGATATAGATACAATTGTCAATAGACTTTCTTCATATAAAGGCGTTCATAGGAGGCTTGAAACTAAAGGTATTATAAAAGAAATAACTGTGCTTGACGATTATGCGCATCATCCAACTGAAATCAAGGCGACACTTCAAGCAGTTAGAAATAGATTTGCATCAGAAGTATACTGCATTTTCCAACCGCATACATTTACGAGGACTAAGCTCTTACTAAACAGTTTTTCAGAATCTTTTGACGAAGCAGATAAAATTATAATCACCGATATCTATGCTGCAAGAGAAAAAGATTATGGCGATATCCATTCTAAAACTTTAGTCGATGCAGTAAGGCTGAGAGGAAAAAATGCCATGTATATCAAAACTTTTGAAGAAGTTGAAAGCTATTTAGAAAAAAATGTAAAACCTGGCGATTGCGTATTGACAATGGGTGCAGGCGATGTATATAAAATTGGCGAAATGTATTTAGAAAAACTTAAAAAATAAATTAACCGTTAACGCAAAAAGTTAACGGTTTTTTATATGCATATCAATAAAAAAATTTAAATTATATCAAAATAATTCTTTTTATTTATTTCAATTTATCAATAGACGGCTTAATGAATTTCAGATCGTAGATTTCACCAATATCAGCTAGGCCATCTAAAATTTCTCTTCTGGGAAAATTTGCAGCCTCCAATTCTCTTTCTGTAAATTTATTGAGTCTATTATAAAATAGTATAGCAACTTTTAAATGTTCGAAGCTTGTGGAATCTAGATTGTCAAATAAAATATCTTCAGCTTCTGAAAATTTTCCTACAGAAAGTAAATCTTTTAAATCCTTATCTAATCTTATCGCATCTTCTTCTATCAACTCTTGGTCTCTAAGATAAAGTAGATCTTCGTTAAATAAAATCTTGACCAAAAAATCGATGAGTTCCGCTATTCTATCTAATAACCAGTCATCTTTAAAATACATTATTTTCTACCTCACATATATTAACTATTATAAATATAGCATAAAAAGATCGAAAAAGATAATCATAATTGCAATATTTTTAGGAAAACGAATACAAGTTTTTTCATGTTTTTTGAATTATTTTCATGAAAACTCTTGCTTTAATCGATTTAAGTAGTATAATATTAAAAAAATATTAATTTGGAGGCGAAAAAGATGAAAAAGAAACTTGCTGTTTTATTGGCGGCCATAATGCTACTTACTGCATGCGGTAATGCTGCCACAAACGGAAATGAAAATGAAACTAATACGGAGGGTGATAGCGTAATTATTCGCGGCATCATCTGTAAGACAGGTCCGGCTGCAGTCTATGGCAATACGACGGAGAATGGTATACTACTTGCAATTGAAGAAATCAATGCCGAAGGCGGCATAAATGGCAAGTTGATAGACTATAAATCTGATGACGATAAAGCTGACCCGACTGAATCGGTTACTCTTTATAACAAATTTGTAGACGAAGGCGCTCATGCAATTGTGGGACCAATAACTTCTAAACCAGCACAAGCAGTTGCTGAAAACTCGGTTTCTGACGGAATTCCAATAGTAACTCCTACTGGAACAGCTGCCGGCATTACTGAGGGCAAAGATAATGTATTTAGAGTTTGCTTTACTGACCCACTACAAGGAAAAATTCTTGCAAACTTTGCAAAGAATAGTTTAGGCGCAACGACAGCCGCAGTTATGAAAAATACTTCAGACGATTATTCGACTGGAGTTGCCGAAGCATTTAAAACTCAATTTGAATCTATAGGTGGCGAAGTCGTAGCTGAT
Source organism: Tissierellia bacterium (assembly GCA_030537765.1). Lineage (GTDB taxonomy): Bacteria > Bacillota > Clostridia > Tissierellales > Peptoniphilaceae > JAUNVH01. The sequence goes on from JAUNVH010000008.1 coordinate 29,790, forward strand.
GAAGGTTATGGCAAAGACGATAAAGATTTCAGAGTGCAGCTTACAAATATTGCTGCAAAAAATCCAGATGTAGTTTTGATTCCCGAATATTATGAAAATGATGTATTAATTTCTGCGCAAGCAAAAGATACGGGACTTGAATCAGCAATAATTGGATCAGATGGTTGGGACGGAGTTTTGGCAGTTGTAGCTGAAGGTGAAGAAAGCACATTTGACAATATTTGCTTTACAAATCACTATTCAATGCAAGATACTGATGAATTGGTTCAAAACTTTGTAAAAAATTACACCGAAAAATATGGTGAAGATCCTTCCAGCTTCTCTGCCCTAGGTTATGATGCAGTCTATATATATAAAGCTGCAATCGAGAAAGCTGAAAATCTTGAAAGAGAAACGATAGTTGAGGCCATAAAAAATGTTGATTATAAAGGCGTAACTGGCAATATTAAATTTGGAGAAAATAATAATCCAATAAAGCCTGCAACTATAATCAGAATATTAGACGGCGAATATACATTTGATTCGGTAGTCGATCCTGAATAAAACGAAAAGGAGAAGAACGTGGGATTTATTTTACAAATTCTTAACGGTCTACAATTAGGATCTATATATGCATTAGTTGCTCTGGGCTATACCATGGTTTACGGTATAGCCCGTTTAATAAATTTTGCCCATGGCGAGATTATTATGATAGGAGCCTATACGACCGTTTTTTCAATCAATTTAATATTAATAAAATATAATTTGCCACTTTGGCTTGCAATCTTTCCAGCAGTAATCATATGTACGATTTTTGGAATTGCAATAGAGCGTTTGGCCTATAAACCACTTAGAAATTCTCCAAGGATTTCTAATCTCATAACTGCAATAGGCGTATCCTTACTTTTACAAAATACAGTTATGAAAATTTTTGGCGCAAGCTCCAGAGCCGTTCCTCCTATATTTACTGCAAAGCCCTTTGTTATTGCAGGCACTAATGTTTCAAAATCTGCAGTTATCACAGTCGTAGTCACTGCAATTTTGACTTACCTTTTGCAAGTTTTTATGAAAAAGACTAAACAAGGTAAGGCCATGGTCGCCGTCAGTCAAGATAGAGGTGCAGCTGAACTTGTTGGCATAAATGTCGATAATACCTTGACTTTGACATTTGGAATTGGCGCCGCCCTTGCTGGTGTGGCTTCCATTTTATATATGGCAGCCTATCCTCAAGCAAATCCTCTAATGGGTTCGCTACTTGGTATAAAAGCTTTTACAGCAGCAGTTTTTGGCGGTATAGGCTTGATCCCCGGCGCTGTTTTGGGAGGCTTTTTTCTAGGCGTTATTGAATCACTAACTAGAGCCTATATCTCAAGTAAACTTGCAGATGCAATTGTTTTTGGCCTATTGATACTGGTGCTTTTGATTAAGCCCACAGGACTATTAGGCCAATCTGACAAAGAGAAAGTGTAGGTGAAGTATGAATATTAATAAAAATCGTGCTTATGCCGCTTCATTTGTTGGAGTATTTTTAATATACGCATTAATAGAAATATTATTTCAATTAAATATTTTCAATCGCTATATTATGAGCGTCTTGAGACTTGTTACAATCAATGTTATTTTAGCCGTATCTTTAAATATAACTGTCGGCAATTTAGGTCAAATAAATTTGGGCCATGCAGGTTTTATGTCGATCGGGGCTTATAGCTTTTCATTATTTTTAAAATCAGGACTTATTCCTGGAATGGCTGGCTATTTTACTGCTCTACTTATAGCTGGATTTTCTGCCTATATCGTCAGTTTTTTAATTGGACTTCCCGCTTTGAGACTGAAGGGCGATTATCTGGCAATTGTAACTTTGGCATTTGGAGAAATTATCAGAGTTTTAATAGAATCTTTTGAATTTACTGGTGGGGCTCAAGGCCTAAGCGGTATACCGAAGATGCAAAATTTTACAATAATGTATTTTATTGCAGCTCTGTCTGTTTCTCTTATGTATTCTGTTATGACATCTAGACACGGAAGAGCCGTCCTAGCTATTAGAGAAGACGAAATTGCCGCCGAAGCATCGGGAATCGATGTTACAAAATATAAGACATTTGCATTTACCCTATCGGCATTTTTTGCAGGCATTGCTGGCGGAATGTACGCTGCAAACATTGGCGTAATTGGCGCAAGAGTATTTGATTACAATAGATCGTTCGATATTTTAGTTATGGTAGTCTTAGGTGGACTTGGCAGTTTTACTGGTGCTATTTTAAGTTCTACAGTCTTAACTATCATTCCAGAAATGTTAAGACAATTTTCAGATTATAGAATGATTGTATATGCACTCGTTTTAATAATGATGATGATATTTAGACCGGTCGGCCTTTTAGGACGCGAGGAGTTTTCGATAAACTCCCTACTCAATTTTTTAAAACGAAAATTTGAAAGGAGTAGTAAAAATGAATGAAGTATTAAGATGTGAAAATGTCTCAATTCAATTTGGCGGACTAAAAGCTATAGACAATTTAAATATGCATATTAATTCTGGAGAACTATTAGGTTTAATCGGCCCAAATGGCGCTGGAAAGACTACTGTTTTTAATATGATAAGTGGAGAGTACTCTCCCACCGAAGGCAAAATCTATCTCTGCGGCGAAAAGATCAATGGCTTAAGACCTCATATCTTAGTTAAAAAAGGAATTGCTCGAACTTTTCAAAATATAAGACTTTTTGGATATTTAAGTGCATTGGAAAATGTTAAAGTCGCTTGTAATAAAGATATGAGCTATTCCATACCTGAAGGCATGCTGCGAATGCCAAAATATTGGAGCGAAGAGAAAAATAAGAGCCTCGAGGCTTTAAAAATCTTAGATATTATGGGACTTAAGCATTTGGCCGATGCACCTGCAAAATCACTTTCTTATGGAGACCAAAGAAAATTAGAAATTGCAAGAGCCTTAGCCACAAAGCCAAAATTACTTCTGCTTGATGAACCGGCAGCTGGTATGAATCCCAATGAGACAATGAGTTTAATGTATACTATTGAAACGATTAGAGATAGATTTGGTATCACCGTCTTATTGATAGAACACGATATGAATTTGGTATTAGGCATATGCGAAAGACTAATGGTGCTAAATTATGGTAAAACATTGGCTGTTGGTAAGCCAAATGAAGTAGTAAATAATAAAGACGTTATCACAGCCTATCTTGGAAATGGGGGCGATTAGATGCTTAAAGTCAAAGATTTAAATATTTATTATGACAATATTCACGCGATTAAAGATGTAAATCTAGAAGTTAAAAAAGGTGAAATTGTATGTCTAATAGGCGCAAATGGCGCAGGAAAAACTTCCACTTTGCAAAGCATATCGGGCCTCATTCCTAAAAAGAGTGGACAAGTTCTATTTGAAGATAAAGATATAACAAATACTAAGGCACATATGATAACAAAAATGAAAATTGCACAAGTGCCAGAAGGCAGAAGAGTTTTTACAGAGCTTTCAGTAAAAGATAATTTGAGACTTGGAGCATATACTATTAAAGAATCTTTTGAAGATATGAAAAAAGATATTGAAAGGATATACGACAAGTTCCCAATATTGCAAGAGCGTTCAGATCAAAAAGCTGGGACACTTTCAGGTGGAGAGCAACAGATGCTCGCCATGGGCAGAGCTCTTATGATAAGACCAAGGCTGCTACTCTTAGACGAACCGAGCATGGGACTTGCTCCACTATTTGTAGAAAAGATTTTCGATGTAATCAAAGATTTAAAATCAGAAGGCGTTACTATTTTGCTAGTTGAACAGAATGCAAATTTGGCTTTAAAAATATCTGATAGAGCCTATGTATTAGAAACTGGCGAAATTGTCAAAGAAGGATTTGCAAAAGACTTGGCAAATGACCCTGATGTAAAAAAAGCATATTTAGGATCATAATATTAACTCGGGCTTAGGCCTGAGTTTTTTGTTATAATTAATTCGAGGTGAAATTATGTATAGACTTAATGAATATTTTTCATACGATTACGAGCCAAAACTTAGTGGCGATGAAATCTATGAACTATTGACTGAGACATCAATACTTGAGGCAGAAGAATATTTGAAAGATAGAGGCGAAGAAATTTCGAATATCTATTTCAAACTATTCGCACAGATTTTATATTTAGAAGAAAATATAGATGAAAATAAAAGAGAACTCGCCTATCTATATCATCTAGTCGGATACTATCTAGGTATGTTTTTTCATCCAACAAATGGAGAAAAATCGCAAAATATTATATCGATAAGGCAATTGAATTAGAAACAGATTCTAAAAGATTATCAAAATATA
>JAUNVH010000008.1:34188-51557 GCA_030537765.1 Tissierellia bacterium
CAATCTTCACAGTAATAAGCTTCAGAAACAGTTCCATGAATAATATTATCTCCGCTTTGTTTGCCGCCAATATTTATTGAAAATTTGACTTTTTTATCCTCGCTCTCCTTGAAAAAAGTCAAAACTTCTTCGCCCAAGACTTCTAGTTTCGTTAATTTTCCTTCACATTTAATACATTCCATTATCTTTTTCCCCAATTTATAGTGATATTTAATAAAACTCTTTATAGATTAAAAAACTTTATTTTAAATACAAAAAAATACAGCCAAATATGACAAAGACTGCCCCAATTATTTTTAATATTCTAGTCTCATTTTTAGGGCTATTATCAAGTATCGCCTTTACTATTAGATAAATTCCAAGTCCAATTAATATATGTGGATAATAGTTTAACCAAATATTTGACAATTTTCTTCCTCCATGATTTTTATATACTAAATTATATCATATTTAAACTTAAATCAATAGTCTAATACTAACTTTAGCACCTTTAGGCTTCAAGTTTTCAAGTTTCAATTCGCCATTATATTTCTCTGCCAATTTGTTTGCAATATATAATCCCATTCCATAGTGATTTTTACTTGTTCTACTGCTGTCGTCCATGACAAATTGCTCTTTGCCTTTGCTTAATATATAGTCTGTAAATCCTATTCCCTCATCTATAATTTCAATCTTTAATTGATTATCTTCTAAATTATTTATAATAGTCAATTTAGAATTTTTGGGACTAAAATCTACACTATTAGACACAATATTTAAGACTATTCGTAAAATATCTGACTCATCAACCATAATTTTTAAATCTTTATCTATATTATTTTTCCATATTAATTCTATATTCTTAGTATTGCAAATTAATTTAGATTCTGATTCTATATTTTCTAAAATACTCTGCAAATTAACTGGCCTTACTATAGATTTTTTAATATTTTCATCTCGTGCAATCTCTAATAGACTGTGAATATATCTTTCTATTTGTAAACTGCCCTTCATGATATCATTACAAAACGATTTTTGCTCGCCATCTAAATCAGTTTCATTTAACAGTTCTGCATTGCCTTTTACGACGGTCAAGGGTGTCTTTAAATCATGCGCAAGTGAAGAAATTTGTTCACGCTTTTGATATTCTATTTCCCACTGTTTTTCTAAAGAATCTTTCAGCGCTTTTCTCATCTGATCCATACTATTTAGCACTTGGTTTATCTCGTAAATATTTCCTTTATTTAAATCAAAATCCAAATCATTCATTGCAATTTTTTCAGTCGTAAAAATAAGTCTATCCAGCTCTTTTTTCATTTTTTTAGAATAAATATTTGCTGCAATAATTATTATCAGTATAATTTCTAATATTGAAAATATGACTATACTAAGTTCTGCATTTGGAAAATTGTTGCGCATATATTCTGAACGGTATTCTAATTTTAATGGATATTCTATCAATAAAATCTCATCTGCTCTGTCAATTGTCGTAATATATTTTTTGTACGATCTGGTAAGCTTTCCACTTTTATATGTGTCCCATAATTCTCTAGATTCAAAACTATTGATATTCCCATAAAGATAATTGCCCTCTTTTCCAAACACTCCAAATTTTGACATTGGCGAAAGCAGATTTTCATCGACAATTTCATCATTTTTAAGTCTGTCAAAATTTTCATCAATCAATCTTTCAGAATAGTTTGCAGGATATACTATAAAGGTATTATATCCAAATATAATTATATTTAGTGCCATTAAAATTACTATTGCAAATCCAATGCTTATTATAAATTTTATAAAAGATGAGCTAATTTTTATTTCTTTGGCAATTCCCATTTATATCCAACTCCCCAAACTGTTTTTATCGGCTCTATATTGTGACTTTTAAACTTGGCTCTGATGTTTTTTATATGTTCTGCAATAGCAGCGCTATCGCTCTCATGATCATAGCCATAAATCGACTCTAAAATTTTTTCCTTCGAAAACACCATTCCTCTGTTTAGTGCCAATAGTTCACAAATTTCATATTCGCTCTTGGTCAAATTTAGCTTCTCATTTTTAATAAGACATTCTTTTGTCGATATAGAAAAACAGATTTCGTCTTGAAAAAATGTATTGCGCCTTTCTCTATTTTCTCGTCGTAAATGCGCTGCAACTCTAGCCCTAAGTTCTGTAATTCCAAAGGGCTTAGTCAAATAATCGTCCCCTCCAATGCCTAAACCCTTTATTATATCTTTTTCTTCCGTCTTTGCAGTCAAAAATAATATTGGGCAGTCTACTATTTGCCTTATTGAAGAGCAGATTTCAAAGCCGTCAATTTCGGGCATCATGATATCGAGAATTATTAAATGATAAAAGTTTAAATCTTCTTTATAAATCTCTTTTGGATTATTTAATTTTTTCACATAATGTCCGCTCTTTGTAAGCGCATTTTCAATCAAATTGAGTATAGCAATTTCGTCGTCAAGAACTAAGATATTGGCCATCTATTCCTCCAATCTATTCCCTTCCCATTTATTAAACCATATAATGACTGATAAAAATATTAATACCGTAAAAATTATACTTATAATTAGCGCAAGCTTTAAATCATAGTTTTTTATTCCATTTAAATAATAAATCGCATATCTTGGTCCCCAAGCAGCCGGCAAAAAATACCAACGCCCTTCGCCAAGTCCCGTCATAAAGAGCGCCGAGATTAATGTTTCTATTGCTGCAATTCCAATCGAGATATTTTTAGAAAATCTAAGGCTCAAAAATAGATGAATATTATATTCTGAAAAATTAGATAATATTAAAATCACAGCAATAATAATATATTGTTTTATATTCAATACGCTATCGCCTATTAGATTATAGCCAAAATAATAAACTAATAAAGCTATCAAGCTCGCCATAAAACCTAAAGCTATTAATAGAATCAATTTACTCAAATAGTTTAAATATATCTTCGAGCCAAATTTAAATAGGTTTTGATAATACCCAGCATCGTATTCTTGCTGAGCCAATATAGAGCAAACAATCGAAATCATAATTGGAAAGACAATTCCCAACACTTGAATATAAGCAGAAAGTTTTTCAAAATCGCCCCATTTCGATGCCCTATAATAAGACAAAAATAATAGATTGCCCAGTAGCGGAATAAATAGATGAACCCAAAATAATTTGCTCGACTTTAATTTCATTATATCAGTCTTTAAGATTTTTAATAGCTCTTTCATCTTTCTCCACCGATTTTTTTAAATAATAATGTAGTGATTAATGAAAGTAAAACAAATAGCAAAATATTTAATATACTGTTTGTAAAAATATTTGCATTTAATAATGGATTATTTAGTTCAGGTTTCAATCCATTTGGCAAGACTTCAATAATCGGAACCATAAGCTTTGCAGGCACACCATAATTATATAAAAAGAGTTCATATTTCGATCCAACCAAAACGCTACCCAAATTTGATAAAAATAGATTTACTATTAAGGCAAATATTGCATTTATTCTTTCGCATAAGAATTGACAGATTGGAATTTGGAAAACAAATGTCAAATACAGAATCGAAATTGCAAAAATATTATTCATGCTAGGTATTGGATCAGGGTAGATAATATTTACAATAAAAATCAAAGCAGCAAATATTATAGAGCTTATTCCCAAAAGTATTGCTACAAAAATAATCTTTCCAAGCCACAGTTTAACTTTGGAAATAGGATATAATAACCAGGCCTTATAATCTAGTCGCTTTTCACGATCGATAGATTGTGTTGCCAAAATACTAATTAGCGCTGGCATCAATATGATATACCACAAATTATACGCAAATTTTGCTCCCCCATATAATGCACATGAAATTAAAATTGTAAGAACGGGCATAATAACAGTAAATTTATAAGTCGAACCGTTTTTGCTTTTCAAAAATTCAGCTTTTATAATATTAAGCATTATGACCACCGCCGTTTTTTTCTATGACTTCTATAAATTTTTGTTCCAAGTTTTCAGTCTCTTTAATTGCTCCAATATAATCGATTTCGCCTTTATATATTATTGCAATTTCATCAGCAATCTGCTCTACTTCTGACAAAATATGGCTCGACAAAATTACTGTCATACCCTTATCTGGAAAAGATTTTATAAGACTGCGCAGTTCGTTTATGCCGATTGGATCTAGTCCATTAGTAGGTTCATCTAGTATCAAAAGCTTAGGTCGATGAATAATAGCCATGCCGAGTCCCAGCCTTTGTTTCATCCCAAGAGAAAAGTTTTTTACTTTCTTTTTGCCAGCCTCTTTCAAATCTATGATTTCAAGCACTTCATCAGCCCTAGATTTTGGCAAATCATATAGCGTGCATGCTAATAACAAATTATCTTTGGCATTTAAATTTGGATAGACTGCCGGACCTTCGATAAGTGCGCCAATGTCTTTTAAATTTTCGCGAGTCCATAAAGAATTATTAAAATAGATTTCGCCCCTACTTGGCTTTAAAAGTCCACATAGCATTTTCAAAGTCGTTGATTTTCCAGCACCGTTTGGCCCTAATAGACCAAAAATTTTATTTTTTCTTATGCTTAAATTCACATCCTTTACTGCATATTGTGATTTAAATTTTTTTGATAAATTTTTTGTCTCTAAAATATATTCCATTTACATTTCTCCTTTCATTTTATATTTTTAAGTATAAAGGTGAAATATAAGGAATTTATAAGGACATAAAAAAATACCGAATTTAATCGGTATTCTTGTCTATTCCAAAGGCATAAAGCTTTGAGATTTTTCACGTAATCTATCGATATCATTTATAATAATCCTTGCTCCATGAGGTTCAAGTATGCCCTCTTCTCTATATTCACTGATTTTTCTTGCAAGTGTTTCTCTAGTTAATCCTACCATTGAAGCAAGTTCTTCTCTAGTCATGCTCAAGTTCAAAATTATTTTCGAACCCTCTGGAGTTCCAAATTCTGGAATCAATTTGAGCAGTAATGAAGCAACTTTTTCATCAGTTGTCGAAGCTGTTAGTCTACGTATTAATTCTTCAGCAAGTCTAATTCTCTCATAAGTCATCTTTAGCATTCTCAAGAGCACATGTGGATTTTTAACTAAGAAATTATCAAATACGTCTTTTGAAATAATGCCTATAACTCCAGGCTCGATACATTCACCATTGTAAAGATAGTCGGTGTCTTTTAAGATATTTAAGCCGCCGATAAATTCTCCTTCTGTGTAAATATAAAGTATTTGCTCTTTGCCATCTAATGTGTTTTCGTAAATTTTAATTTTTCCGCTACATACTAAATAGAGTCTGTCGGCGCGATCAAAACTTTGAAATATGAGTTCGCCTCTTCTCATTTTTCTAAACTCTATTCCACCTTTGATTTTTTCTTTCTCTTCGTCAGTCAAGCCTTTAAACAGCTTGCTACGATTGAGCCACATTAATTTTTGTTTTTCGTCTATAGGTACCTGTTTCATTCTATCCTTTCTCTTGAGCCTATCGATTCTCTCATTTACATATAGTTCAAAGCCGATTGCTCGCCTTTTATCCATTTCAGGAACTTTTGAAAGAATATATTTCATATTAAGCTCTCTATACTTATCTTCGCCCATTTTATGAAATGGCAAAATTTCAACACGTTCAACTTTTTCAAGTATCGGATAGATATATCTTATAAATCTATCCATAGCTTCTTTATTGTCGGAAAAACCCGGCAACATTACATGTCTAATTATAACATTAATATCGGCCCTTTTTAAAGCTTTCATAAATTCTTTTAAAGATTTATCGCCAAGACCAGACATATATTTATAAGAATTATTAGAAAATGCCTTTATATCCAATAAAACTGTGTCTGTATATTTTAAAATTTCGTCAAAATATTCTTTCTGTCCATAAGCTGAAGTGTCTAAACAGGTATTATACCCTTCTTTCTTTAAAGCTTTTAAAGCCTCAATCAAAAATTGAGGCTGTTTTAACGGTTCTCCGCCAGAAAATGTTATTCCGCCGTTTAAACCATAATAAGATTTATAACGCGAAGCTATATTTAGCACTTCGTCTACCGTAATATCTTTTCCACCAAATGCCGATTGTGTATCGGGATTGTGGCAGTAAATACATCTTAAAGGACAGCCTTGGAGAAAGAACACAGTTCTAACTCCTGGGCCGTCAACAAGCCCCATAGATTGTATTGAGTGAAGCTTGCCAATAGTCATTTAATTCAAGTCCTTTCGTGAAATGTTCTATTAATTACTTCTAATTGTTGCTCTTTTGTAAGGCGATTGAAATGCACAGCATATCCTGAAACTCTTATGGTCAGATTTGGATATTTCTCCGGATGAACCATCGCCTCTTCAAGTTTCGATCTATCGAGTACATTTACATTGAGATGAAATGCATCTTTGTTGAAATAGCCGTTCATAATCGCTGTAAGATTTGCAATTCGTTCTTCTTCTGTTTTGCCCAAAGTTTCTGGAACAATAGTAAATGTGTTTGAAATTCCGTCTTGGCAAGTGCATTCATATGGAATTTTGGCAACAGTATTTAATGACGCCAATGCTCCGCTTGAATCTCTACCGTGCATCGGATTTGCACCTGGTGCAAATGGTTCCCCTTTCTTTCTGCCATCAGGAGTAGAACCTGTTTTCTTTCCATAGACTACATTCGAAGTAATAGTCAAAATTGAAAGAGTATGTTCTGCATTTCTATAAGTTTTTGTTTCTTTCAAATATTCAAACAATTTTGTAACAGTATCTACTGCCAAATCATCCACTCTGTCATCGTCATTACCATATTTTGGAAAATCGCCTTCAATTTCAAAATCAATAGCAATATTATTTTCATCTCTAATAGGCTTAACTTTTGCATACTTAATTGCAGAAAGTGAGTCGGCTACAATCGATATGCCTGCAATTCCAAATGCCATAAATCTATGAAGATGGGTGTCTTGCAAAGCCATTTGCCCTCTCTCATACGCATATTTATCGTGCATATAGTGTATTGTGTTTAGAGTGTTTACATATAGCTTTGAGATTTTTTTCAATACTTTATGATAATTTTCATATACTTTTTCATAATCTAAAACATCATCGAGTATTGGATCAACTCCGTCAATAACTTTTATTAAGCTGCCATCTTTATTGCGTTTAACTTCGTCAATTCCGCCATTTATTGCGTATAAAAGCGCTTTTGCCATATTGATTCTGGCACCAAAGTATTGCATCTGTTTGCCGATTCTCATAGCCGATACGCAACATGCTATTCCATAATCATCTCCATATACATGGCGCATCAAGTCGTCGTTTTCATATTGAATTGATCCAGTCTTTATGCTCATATTAGAACAATAATTTTTGAAGCTCTCAGGCAAATTATCGCTCCATAAGACTGTCATATTTGGCTCTGGCGCTGGGCCCAAATTGGTCAGTGTGTGAAGATATCTATAGGCAGTTTTTGTAACCATAGTTCTTCCGTCTTCTGCCATTCCGCCAATCGCCTCTGTGACCCATGTGGGATCTCCACCAAAGAGTTCATCATATTCAGGAGTTCTTAAATGTCTTGCAATTCTTAATTTAATTACTAATTGATCTATAAGCTCTTGAGCTTTTTCTTCATCTAAAATTCCCCTATTGATATCTCTTTCGATAAAAATATCTAAGAAAGTGGTGTTTCTTCCAATGCTCATTGCAGCACCATTGTTTTCTTTTATAGCTGCCAAATAGCCAAAGTATAAAAATTGAACTGCTTCAGTTGCATTAACTGCAGGTTTAGAAATATCAAAACCGTAAGATGCTGCCATTTCTTTTATCTCGTCTAATGCTCTTATCTGTTCAGAGACCTCTTCTCTAAGACGAATTGTCTCTTCGTCAGCATCACCTGTAATATTTTCTAAATCTTTTAGCTTTTCGGCTTTCAAAAAGTCAATGCCATAAAGTGCAACCCGTCTGTAATCGCCTATAATTCGGCCACGGCCATAAGCATCTGGTAATCCCGTCAATAAGCCGACAGTCCTAACCTTTCTCATCTCTTTAGTATATGCGTCAAATACCCCTTGATTATGGCTTTTTCTATATTCATTAAAATGTTTTTCAGCGCTCGGCTCCATTTTTAAACCATAAGCATTGAGTGATGACTGTACCATTCTATAACCGCCATATGGATTAACAATGCGTTTTAAAGGTTCATCTGTTTGTAATCCGTATACGGTCTCTAAATCCTTATCTATATATCCCGGCGCAAAATTATTAATGCCCGAAAATCTTTCAGTATCAACTTTTACAGTTTTATTCGTTATTTCATCAGTAATCAAGTTTTCAACTTCGTCCCATAGTTTCGCAGTTTTTTCACTTTTATTAGCTAAAAAGCTTTCATCTCCTTCATATGGAGTATAATTATTTATAATAAAATCCCTAACATCTATTTCTTTCGTCCAGTTACCGGATTTAAATCCTTCCCATGCTTTCATTTTTTTCCTCCTAAAATTTATTTTAATTAAGTCTTTTTATATTGCTTGGTTTAATTTTAATACAGTTCAAACAATTTTTCCGTGAGGATAATCACAAATTGAAAATTATTTTCAATTATTTTTTGTTTTTTGATAAAAATTCAAAATTTGGCATGGTTTTTGATATCAATAACAAAATACTGTAAAATAATAAAGAAGTTATAAGCTTTTGCTCATAACTTCCTCAATTTGTAAATTATTATCGACTTAATTACTTGGATTTCCAATAAAATATTCAAAATTGAAATCTACATTATTCTTCGTTACCCAAGCATCGTTTGCTCCACCTGGTAATTCAATTAAAATTCTATCTTTTTCGATTTTCTTAATTTTTACAAATCTATTTCCGTCAACCATGTAAGACTTTCCATTAACACTATCTGTAACTTGAATTTCTCCGTTTCTAAGTCTACACACATTGGAAAGTATTTCCAATTCTTGATCTCTAGGATTTAAAATGCAATTTTCTTTTGGAACATAACCTTCTGCAAAAGACCAATCATCAATTGCATCACCTACTGGTTTTATAAGATTTAGATATAAAAGATTACCTTCAGTTTTCATAATCAGACCAATATCACCAACTTTTAGGGACTCAGGAGTCTTTTTGTCATTATCTACTTTTGAGAGATTTGAATTATTAATTAAGACAAATCTTCCAATATAGTCACTCTCCACAGTTGGAACGTCTTGTTCTCTAGTAATATACACACTTCTAGAAGCTTCATCCCAAATCACAACTTGATTAAAAGCCTCTGCAATATATCTTAAAGGGACAAATGTCCTATCTTTTTTTATAACTGGCGCAACGTCAGTAATATCTACTTTGCCATTATTTATAACTTCTTTTTTCCCAATAAAAAGTTTGAGATCTAAATTTTTATTTGAGATATTTACTTCGTAATTCTTCCCATCCCATTCGACCTTATATCCCAAATTTTCTGCAATAACTCTTAAAGGTACCATTGTCCTATCATTTTCGATATAAGGACTAACATCACTCTGTGCTAATTTATCAGAAATATAAATTTTTGGATTAGTCTTTGCAAATACAGTATTAGGAATTATAAATATTTGCAAAACCATAGCAAAGAGCATTATAAAGATAATTTTTTTGAATTTAATATCTGATTGTCGCATGTTTCCCTCCATAATTTCTTAAGTTGATAAATTCTATATTACTTACCTTCCTGTCATATCTCACTTTTTATAATTTTGATATTAAATTGCTATCTATCTTCTCGCTCATCACCACTCTTTAAGTAATTAAATTAAGAAGTTTTCATTTTATTTAATATTATCATATTAATTTATGAAGTCAAACATCTTATTTTTAAATTTAAGATACTTATAAAAGTTAGCATTATAAATTTATCTGCATTAAAAAACCGATACCCACAAATGGATATCGGTTCTTAAATCTAATTTACATTTCTTCTAATTCTATTTCTTCCTCTGCTTCCAGAAGTTCTAAATTACCTTTATGATCTATTTGAACATTGTCATATCTTCTGATTCCAGTTCCTGCAGGAATTAATTGACCGATAATGACATTTTCTTTTAGACCAATCAGTTTATCCTCTTTGCCTTTGATTGCTGCGTCTGTCAAAACTCTTGTCGTTTCTTGGAACGATGCAGCTGAAAGGAATGAATCTGTTGCAAGCGATGCTTTGGTTATTCCCAGTAGCGCTGGATTTGCAGTCGCTGTTGTCAGTTTTCCTTCTGCTAAAGCTTTTTCGTTTATTTCATTCAAGGTTTCCTTGCTGACCAGTTCGCCTGGAAGCAAATCGGTATCTCCAGGGTCTTCAACTTTCATTTTGCTAAGCATTTGTCTTATTATGATCTGAATATGCTTATCGTTTATATCTACACCTTGCAATCTATAAACTCTTTGTACTTCTTTTACCAAATATTCTTCAACTCCATGCACTCCTTTAACTCTTAACAAGTCTTGAGGATATACACTTCCTTGAGTCAATTCTTCTCCAGCTTCAACATAATCTCCGTCTTTAACTTTGAGTATCGAGCCATAAACTATAATATGACTTTCTTGTCTGCCGTCATCATTGGTAATTATAATTTCTTTTCTGCGTTTGCTGTCATTAATCTTAACATAACCGTCTATTTCAGAAATTACTGCCAAGCCTTTTGGCTTACGTGCTTCAAATAGTTCTTCGACACGAGGCAAACCTTGAGTGATATCTGATGCAGAAGCTACACCACCGGTGTGGAAAGTTCTCATTGTAAGCTGCGTTCCAGGTTCACCAATAGATTGAGCCGCAATTATGCCCACAGTCTCTCCAATATCTACTTTGCTGCCAGTTGCCATGTTTTTGCCATAGCAATGTGCGCAAAGTCCACCTTTAGTTTTGCAAGCCAATACTGATCTAACTTTTACAGTCTCTATTCCACAGTCTTCAATTTTCTGTGCAATCTCTGGTGTGATAATCTCATTTTTACCTATTATTAATTCATCAGTATTTGGATCATATATTTCTACAGCAGTATATCTGCCCTCTATTCTGTCATAAAGCTCTTCAATGACTTCTTTGCCGTCAGTAAAAGCTCTTACTAAAGAATATTCTTCCGAACCACAGTCTTCTTCACGAATTATAACTTCTTGGCTGACATCCACTAGTCTACGAGTTAGATAACCCGAGTCCGCTGTACGTAGCGCCGTATCTGCAAGCCCTTTTCTAGAACCGTGTGTCGACATATAAAATTCTAATACATCGAGACCCTCTCTAAAGTTTGAGATAATTGGAACCTCAATCGTTCTGCCTGAAGGAGATGCCATAAGTCCACGCATTCCAGCAAGCTGAGAGATCTGGTTTTTACTACCTCTGGCTCCTGAAGTTGCCATGATATAGATATTATTCATATGGTCAAAGCTGTTCATAACAACTCCTGTCAGTTCTTCATTTGCCTTGCCCCATACTTCGATTACATTTTCATATCTTTCATCATCTGATATTAGACCCCTGCGATATGCTTTTTCATACTTATCTACTTCTTTTTGTGCCTCTTCTATAAGTTCTTTTTTGTCTTCTGGAACTTGGATATCCTCCATTGAGATTGATATTGCCCCAACTGTCGAATAGTGATATCCCAGTTCTTTTATGTGGTCTAAAAATTCAGATGTTACTAAATTTCCATGTTTTGAATAAGTCTTTTCGATAATTTTACCAAGTAAATTCTTATCGATAACTCTATCTATTTCCAAAGCATATGGATCTTTCTCACGATTTACGAAGCCTAAATCCTGTTTTATGCCTTGATTTATAATAAATTTGCCAACTGTGCTTTCTATAATTTTTCCACGTTTGTCATCTTCATCTTTAAAGACTCTAACTTTAACTTTTGAATGCAGCGTTACTGCACCTGTGGCATATGCATGTATCATTTCATCATAATGACTAAATATCATGCCATCGCCTTTTTGCGGAATTTCTACATCCATAGTCAAATAATAAGTTCCCAAAACCATATCCTGTGTAGGAACAGTTATTGGCTTTCCGTCTTTAAGCGCCAAAATATTATTGGTGGAAAGCATAAGCATTCTAGCTTCCGCCTGCGCTTCTACTGATAGCGGAAGATGAACAGCCATCTGGTCGCCATCAAAGTCAGCATTATAAGGTGTACAGACGAGTGGATGAAGTTTAATCGCCTTTCCTTCTACGAGCACCGGTTCAAATGCTTGAATTCCTAATCTGTGAAGCGTTGGAGCACGGTTTAATAACACTGGATGGTCTTTAATGACTTCATCTAATACGTCCCAAACTTCTGGTCTAACTCTTTCAACCATTCTTTTTGCACTCTTTATATTATGAGCATGGCCATCTTCTACTAAGCCTTTCATAACGAAAGGTTTAAATAGCTCCAAAGCCATTCTCTTAGGTAGGCCGCATTGATAAAATTTTAGTTCCGGACCTACAACAATTACACTTCTGCCCGAATAGTCAACACGTTTACCTAATAAGTTTTGTCTAAATCTGCCTTGTTTACCTTTTAACATTTCAGACAAGCTCTTTAAAGGTCTATTGCCTGGGCCGGTAACAGGTCTGCCGCGTCTACCGTTATCTATAAGCGCGTCTACAGATTCTTGTAGCATTCTTTTTTCGTTTCTTACAATAATATCAGGTGCATGAATATCTAAAAGTCTTTTAAGTCTATTATTTCTATTTAAAACTCTACGATACAGATCGTTCAAATCCGAAGTTGCGAATCTGCCACCATCTAATTGTACCATAGGTCTCAAATCTGGCGGAATTACAGGAATTACATTTAATATCATATCCTGTGGTCTATTGCCAGATTTTAAAAATGCATCTACAACTTCAAGTCTTCTTGAAATTCTGACACGTTTTTGTCCGCTAGACGCTTTCAATTCTTCTCTAAGTTTGGCAGATTCTTTTTCTAAATCGATCGATGCAAGCAATTCTTGAATAGCTTCAGCTCCCATCGCCGCCGAAAATCTTCCGCCATACTTATCGTCTAATTCTCTATATTGATGCTCGTCTATAATTTGCTTTTCGTAAATTTCGTGTAAATCTTCATCTACTCTAGTTACGATATATGCTGCAAAGTATAGAACTTTTTCCAAATCTTTGGGACTGATATCGAGCATAAGCCCCATTCTGGAGGGAATTCCTTTGAAATACCAGATATGAGAAACTGCAGCTGCAAGTTCAATATGGCCCATTCTCTCACGTCTAACTTTGGCACGAGTTACTTCTACACCACATTTTTCGCAAACTACGCCTTTATATCTGATTCGTTTATATTTACCACAATTACATTCCCAATCTTTTTGTGGACCGAAGATTTTTTCACAAAATAGTCCTTCTTTTTCAGGCTTTAATGTTCTATAGTTTATCGTCTCCGGTTTTTTTACTTCTCCATAAGACCATTCTCTTATTTTATCGGGCGGAGCAAGACCGATTTTTATTGATTCTATTAATTCATAATCAACCAAGGAGCAACTCTCCTTTCATAAAATCTAAATTAAATCTCATCATCATCTTCTAAATCATCAGATTCCAAATCATATTCTTCATCGTCATCATCAATATTTTCGCCTGCTTCGACATAGCCTGCAGGTAATGTGTCTCCAGTAATTCTTCTGATGCCGATTGGTGAATTTGCGCCGGCATCCATCAATTCTTTTATATCTTCTTCAGTTTCGATTTCGCCGTTTACATTGTCGATTTTCTTCAAATCTTCATCAAAGTTTTCTTTCAAATCTATTTCCTTGCCACTTTGATCTAGGACTTTTACATCTAGAGCAAGTGATTGCAATTCTTTTATCAATACTTTGAACGACTCTGGAATTCCTGGCTCAGGTATATTTTGACCTTTGACTATTGCCTCATAAGTTTTTACTCTGCCGGCAATATCGTCAGATTTTACAGTCAATATTTCTTGAAGCGTATGAGCTGCGCCATATGCCTCTAATGCCCAGACCTCCATCTCGCCAAATCTCTGTCCGCCAAATTGTGCCTTACCACCAAGCGGCTGTTGAGTGACTAATGAATATGGTCCAATTGAACGAGCGTGAATTTTTTCGTCAACCAAATGATGTAGTTTCAGCATATACATATAGCCAACTGTAACGGGCTGATCAAATTCGTCGCCTGTTCTACCATCTCTGAGTTGAATCTTTCCATCATGTGGATATCCAGCTTCTTCTAAAGCGTCTAAAATATCTTGTTCATTAGCTCCATCAAATACTGGTGTTGCAATATATCTATTTAATTTCTTAGCTGCAAGTCCCAAATGTACTTCGAGAACTTGTCCTAAGTTCATTCTAGATGGGACGCCAAGAGGATTTAAAACGATTTGGATTGAACGACCGTCTGGCATAAATGGCATATCTTCTCTAGGCATAATTCTCGAAATTACCCCTTTATTTCCATGTCTACCACACATCTTGTCGCCCACATTTATCTTTCTCTTAGTCGAAATAAATACACTTACTGATTCGTTTACACCTGGTTGCAATTCATCGCCGTTTTCTCTAGTAAAGACTTTTACATCTAAGACTATGCCCGATTCACCATGCGGAACTTTTAGAGATGTATCTCTAACTTCTCTGGCCTTTTCACCAAAAATAGCCCTTAAAAGTCTTTCTTCTGGCGATAGTTCAGTTTCTCCTTTTGGAGTAACTTTGCCAACTAAGATATCTCCACTTTTAACTTCTGCACCAATTCTTATAATGCCCTTTTCATCTAAGTTTCTGAGCATATCCTCATTTACATTCGGAATATCGCGAGTAATTTCTTCAGGGCCCAATTTAGTTTCACGAGCTTCGGCTTCATATTCTTCAATGTGAACTGAAGTCAAAGTATCTTCGATAACTAGTTCATCAGAAACTAACATTGCATCTTCGTAGTTATAACCTTCCCAGTTCATAAATGCGATGAGAATATTTTTTCCCAATGCCATTTCGCCCAGTTCTGTGCTAGGTCCGTCTGCAATAACATCGTCTGCTTTAACTCTTTCGCCCAGTTTAATTATTGGTCTTTGATTTATTGTCGTGCCCTGATTTGCACGTTTGAATTTTTGCAGATTATAGATATCTGTCTCTCCGTCTTTGTCTCTTGTAATTTCAATTTTATCGGCAGCAACTTTTGTTACAATGCCATCATTTTTGGCTATTATTACGACTCCCGAATCTCTGGCTGCTTTATATTCTATGCCTGTACCAATTATCGGCGCTTCAGTCGTCAAAAGCGGCACAGCTTGACGCTGCATGTTTGAACCCATCAAGGCTCTATTTGCGTCATCATTTTCCAAAAACGGAATCATCGCCGTTCCAACAGAAACAATCTGTCTTGGCGATACGTCCATATATGAAATATCTTTTGCATCATATACGTCTACCACGCCATCTATACCTCTTGCGATAACACGGCTATTTACGAAATAGCCATTTTCGTCTAGAGGTTCATTAGATTGCGCAATGATGAATCTGTCTTCTTCATCTGCAATCAGATAATCTATATCATTAGTTACTTTTCCCTCACCCTGAATAACTTTTCTGTAAGGTGCTTCTATAAATCCATATTCATTTATACGAGCATATGTTGTGAGTGAAGTTATCAAACCTATATTGGGTCCCTCTGGAGTTTCTATTGGGCACATTCTTCCATAGTGAGAGTTGTGTACGTCTCTGACTTCAACCCCTGCTCTATCTCGAGATAATCCTCCTGGTCCCAAAGCACTCATTCTTCTTTTGTGCGTAAGTTCAGCTAGCGGATTTGTTTGGTCCATAAATTGTGATAGCTGTGATGAACCAAAAAATTCTTTAACTGCTGCCGTAAGTGGTCTGATATTTATCAAAGACTGCGGAGTTATAACTTCCATATCTTGAGTAGTCATCTTTTCTCTGATAACTCTTTCCATACGTGAAAAACCAATTCTGAATTGATTTTGTAAAAGTTCTCCAACGGATCTTATTCTTCTATTGCCCAAATGGTCTATATCGTCAGTATTTCCAATGCCATAAAACAATCCATATTCATAATTTATGGCTGAAATTATGTCGTCCTTTAGTATATGTTTGGGGCTCAATTTTTTAATATTTTGTTTTATCTGCTCAGTTAAAAGTTCTTTGTCATCTCCATATTCTTCAATTAGTCTTTTCATTTCAGGATGATAGACTTTTTCATGAAGTCCTAGAGCATAAAAATCGATATCTAGGCCATAAGTTTTTGGATCGACAAAGTTATTTCCCAAAACAGTAATTACAGTATCTTCATGACCAAATATTTTTACAGAAGAAATTCCGTCATTTTCAATAGCTTCTGCAATTTCTTCATTTATGAAATCGCCCTTATCTAGAAATATCTCTCCGGTTTCTTTACTCTTTATTGTTTCCGCTGCAATCTTATTTTTGATACGCTCTTTGATTGATAGCTTTTTATTGAATTTATAGCGTCCAACTTTAGCTAAATCATATCTGGAGTCGTCAAAAAATATACTATCAAACAGAGATTGTGCGCTATCGATTGTCGGAGGTTCGCCCGGCCTAAGTTTCTTATAAATTTCTATAAGTGCCTCTTCGCGATTGTCTGTAGTGTCTTTTTCCAAAGTTGACATAAGCTCTTTAGTTTCGCCGAGTAATTCAACTATTTCCGAATCTGTTTCAGTACCTAATGCTCTAAGCAAAACGGTAAGCGGCAATTTTCTATTTCTGTCGATACGAGTATAGACAATATCATTATTGTCGGATTCAAATTCAATCCAAGCGCCTCTATTTGGAATAATCGTTGACGAATAAAGCTCTTTTCCTGTCTTATCCGTTTCACTTTTATAATAGATGCCTGGCGATCTGACAAGCTGACTTACGACTACTCTTTCAGCACCATTTATAATAAATGTGCCTGTGGGAGTCATAAGCGGGATATCGCCCATAAATACTTCCTGCTCTTTAATTTCACCTGTTTCTTTGTTCATAAGACGGACTCTCACCTTCAAAGGAGCCGAGTAATTGGTATCTCTAGCTTTTGCCTCTTCGATGGAATATTTGATATCCTTAGAAATGTAATGATCTACAAAATCCAATACTAAATTCCCCGTATAATCTTCTATCGGGGATACATCTTCCATTGCTTCTCTAAGACCTTCTTTTGTAAACCATTCGTATGATGATGTCTGGACTTCAATAAGATCGGGGAGGTCCAGTACCTCCTTGATGCGAGAATAGCTATAACGCTCTCTCTTTCCGAATTGTACAGGATGCACCATTAAAAATTTTCACCCCTCATTTGTACTTTCTAAATAATTTTACGTTCGAACTATAAATGAGCATACTTGCCCATATTGATATTATAATGCAATTTTTTATATTATCATAGTAATTATGCTTTGTCAAGCAAACACAGCCTTAATAAATCATATTTTT
>JAUNVH010000049.1 GCA_030537765.1 Tissierellia bacterium
ATAAAAAGTAATACAATAAAACAAGATAGTCAATAGATTATCTTGTTTTATTATTTGCAAGGGGAATAACATGAAGAAAAATGTAATCAGAATTATTCAACTCATTTTAATCGCAATTATAATTTTTTCTGTATATAAAATACTAAATTATAAACAGACGGAAAAAGAATTTGATATTAAAGATTCTATAATCAAAGAAGATATAAAGATTTGGGAAGAAGAAAAAACAAATAATACCACAAAAATTGAACCAATAAAAGAAACTCAAAGTGAAGACGAGCCCGTTGTCGAAGAAAAAAGCGTCGATGAAATAGAAAGCGAAAAAATTGCGTACTTAAAAGAAAAATATCCTGCTATAATTGCTTGGATAAAGATACCTGGTACGAGCATCGACCTTCCAGTTGTACAAGGAAAAGACAATGTATTTTATCTAAACCATGATTATAAAGGCGATTACGATGTGTTTGGAACCGTATTTATGGAAGTTGCAAATGAATCTGATTTCAGTGATCAAAACAGTACACTCTATGGACATAATGTCAGGAGTGGAAAAGTTTTTCATGAACTACACAAATACAGAGAAGATGACTTTGTTAAAACGGCACCAATTATTGAAATTAGCAATTTAAATGGGCTTTATAGATACCGTATTTTTGCGGCTTATATAAGTGATCCCATAGATAATTATAGAATCGCAAATTATGACGATAAGGAATTTGAAAAATTATATAATCGTATTTTAAAAAATAATATTTTAGATGTTGAACTCCCCGAAAACTTTGATAAATTTCTTACGCTTCAAACTTGTGCCGATAGAAATAAAAGACTAATTATTCACGCAATTTATATTGAAGATTAATTTCAGACTCCAGACACTTTTTGGAGTCTGTTTTTATTAACATTTTTTATGGTATAATGATTTAAAGTAATTTAACGAATTTAGGTGATTATTATGGCCCAATTTTTAAAAAAGTTAATAGTGATTTTAATTGTCTTGGGCATGATTGTCCCTTCAATTTTTATGGCAAAGACTCATTTGGATGAGATGAAAAAAGACTATAAAGAAGAAAATAAAATATTGCAATTCGTATATAAGGATAAAGAAAATCCGAATTTAGTGATTGCGATTGGTATAGATTCAGATACGAGAGAAGCACTTTTTCCAAATATGAAAGAAGAAGATATTCAGCCAATTGTTGGCGAAAAAGTTTTAGCTATAATTGAAAATATGCCCAAAGATTTTGACGACTTTTATGATAAATATGGTGAAGATATTTTTATAATAACTATTTCTGATGAGAAAAAAGATGTTTTTTATTCGAATCAAATTAAACAAAAATAAATCTTGACTTCAGTTTAAAAAAGTGATAGCATAATAAAAAGCAAAGCGGAGAAAAAGTAGTTTTCGCCAATGCAGCAGAGAGAAGAATTCACCGGCTGAAAGATTCTTCGGTAAACGAAAATGAAAGACCATCTCCAAGGCTCCTCGATGGAAATCAGTATATCGAGGCGGTTTATCCGTTATCTTATAAACACTAACAAGGTGGAACAGTTTCTACTCGTCCTATTAGGACGAGTATTTTTTATAAGGAGGAAATCATGATTGTTTCGAAATTTGGCGGATCTTCATTATCGAATGCCAGTCAATTTGAAAAAGTTAAAACTATTGTATTAAATAATTCAGAAAGAAAGGTCGTTGTTGTTTCTGCTCCAGGTAAGAGTAGAGAAGAAAAGCATAAAGTCACAGATCTATTGCTGATGTGTTATCAATTAGCATCTCACAAATTAAATTTTGATGAAGTTTTTGGAATTATAAAGAAACGATTTAAAAATATTGTCAAAGATTTAAATATAAAATTAGATATTGATAAAGAGCTAGAAATTATTCATAGAGAAATTATTGGAGGTGCTTCTAGAGAATTTATCGCCAGCCGTGGAGAATATTTGAATGCAAAAATTTTAGCAAATTTTTTAGATTTTGATTTTCTTGATGCTAAAGATATTATTTTTATTGAGAACGAAAAAGCTAATATGGAAAAATCTTTCAAGGCCATAAATTCAAAAATTGATTTGGAAAAACATTATGTGGTCCCAGGTTTTTATGGAAGTGGAATAGATTCCAAGATTAAAACTTTTTCGAGAGGCGGTTCAGATATCTCAGGAGCAATTATAGCAGCAGCATTAGATGCTGAACTTTACGAAAACTGGACAGATGTTTCTGGTTTTCTAACTGCAGATCCGAAAATTGTTTTGGAAGAACAGACTATTAAAACAGTCACATATAGAGAACTTAGAGAGCTTTCTTATATGGGCGCGCCCGTACTTCATGAAGAGGCTATTTTTCCAGTTAAAGCTGAGCAGATACCTATAAAAATTTTAAATACTAATAGGCCACAAGATAGCGGTACTTTGATACTGCCTGATGAATCTGTAAATTGCTCAGATAATATTATAACTGGTATTTCTGGCAAAAAAGATTTCACTGTAATTCGAATTGAAAAAGTTTTTATGGCAGAAGATTTAAGTTTTTATAGAAAAGTATTAAGTGTATTTGAAACGAACGATATAAAGATTGAACATATGCCCACGAGTATTGACACGGTTTCTTTTGTGGTTGCAAGTTCAGAAATTGAAGGAAAAGAAAAGAAGATTTCAGAAGAAATTGCAATTTATACTTCGCCCGATAATATCTTCATTTCAAAAGGATTAGCAATTATTGCAGTTGTGGGCAGAGGCATGGTAAGTGCAAAAGGTACTAGTGCTATTATATTTACGGCTTTGGCTGAAAATAATATAAATATTAGAATGATAAGTCAAGGTTCGAGCGAGATGAATATTATTATCGGAGTTTTAAATGAAGATTTTGAAGCGGCTATTGAAGCAATTTATAAAAAATTTAAGGAGTTGAAAAAATGAAAAAAGTAATAGTAGTTGGAGCAACAGGCCTAGTTGGCTCAAAGATTATTGAAATTTTAGAACAAAAGAAGTTCCCAATAAAAGAGATAAAATTTCTAGCATCAAAAAATTCTGCAGGTGAAAAAATTAAATTCAATGATGAAATTTATGAAGTTAAAGAGGTTTTACTTAATGAATTTGAAGATTACGATATTGCACTATTTGCTGCCGGGTCTTCTGTTAGCGAAAAATTTGCGAGAAATGTTGCTAAAATGGGAGTAAGAGTTATAGATAACAGCAGTTTTTATAGAATGGAAAGAGATGTGCCTTTAATTGTGCCAGAAGTAAATCCCGATGCAATAGGCAAAAATGATTATTTAATTGCCAATCCTAATTGTTCCACAATACAATGTATGGCACCTTTATATCAAATTGAAAAAAATTATGGAATCAAAAGAGTAGTCTATTCTACTTATCAGTCTGTCTCAGGATCTGGACTTAAAGGCCTTAGAGATTTAGATGAGTCTTTGAGTGAGTTTTATCCATATCCAATAAAAAATAATGCGCTCCCTCATATCGATATATTTTTAGAAAATGGATATACTAAAGAAGAAATGAAAATGGTAAATGAGACGAGAAAGATTTTAGGTATAAAAGATTTGCCTATAACTGCAACAACTGTCAGAATTCCAGTTAGATTTGGCCATGCAGTTTCCATAAATGTAGAAACCAAAACAGATTTCAATATTGAAGATGTCAAATCGCTGATGGATAATAAATTGGGAATGGAATTAAAAGACGATTTGGAAAAAAACATTTATCCAATGCCGATTGAGGCAGAAGGAAAAGATCCTATCTATGTTGGGAGAATTAGAAGAGATTTTAGCGTTAAATATGGCTTGAATTTATGGACTGTGGCTGACAATATAAGAAAAGGTGCAGCACTTAATGCAGTGCAAATTGCGCAGTTGATAGAAAGGAAAGGATATTGATGATAAAAATTGGACTGATGGGCTTTGGCACAGTTGGAAAAGCCACTTATGAGATTTTAAATGAACAAAGAGAAAATATAGAAAACTTTATTGGCTCGTATGAAATTGAAAAGATATTAGTAAGAGATTTAAAAAAACATAATTATGAAAATATTGATAAAGCTATATTTACCGACAATATTGAAGAATTTGCCGATTCTTCTTTAAATGTAATTATAGAGCTTACGGGAAGTATTGATGAAATTTATCCATATATGATAAAACAAATGAAGGATTCAAAAAATATAATTTCTGCAAATAAGGCTTTCATTTCCAAATATTTTGAACAATTAACTGAAATAGCCATTACTGAAAATATTAGCTTTCAATACGAGGCGGCCATAGGCGGAGCGATTCCGATAATCGAAGAATTAAAAATCATCAAGGCTTTAAATGAAATAGATTCAGTTTGTGGAGTTTTAAACGGAACTTGTAATTTTATATTGAGCAAAATGGAATCTGGTAAAGATTATGAAGCTGCTTTAATAGAAGCTCAAGCCATTGGCTTTGCTGAGGCAGATCCATCGGCCGATGTCGAAGGGCTAGACACTTTAAGAAAACTGAGAATATTGGCGAGTTTAGCTTTTGGAAAACCTGTGCTAGAAGAACAAATTGAACTCGAAGGCATTACAAAACTTGAAAGAAAAGAGCTTGAAAAAGCAATTGAAAATAGCGAAAGAATTAAACTTGTAGCCGAAGCAAAGATGCTAAAAACTGGAGAAGTAATTGCTAAAGTCGCGCCAAAATCTGTACCGATCGATTCTGTATTGGGCGGTTTGATCGATGGTGAAAATGCTGTAATTTTAAATTGCTCAAATGCTGGAGAATTAGTATTTAAGGGAGCCGGAGCTGGTGGCAGAGCCACGGCGTTTTCAGTTATCAGCGATTTGATAAATATTTACAGAAAAGAGAGAAGGGCATGAAATATATTTCAACCAGAGGATTGAAAGCTGAGAAATATGGAGCAGATGCAATAATAGAGGGTTTGGCAGCAGATGGCGGATTATATATGCCAAAAGTATTGCCAAAGATCGATATTCTTGATATAGATAATTTAGATTATAAAGCTTTATGCGTAAAGATTTTAGAAAAATTTTTTCCGCAATTTAAAAAGAGTGATTTAGAGAAGATTTGTCAATATGATAAATTTGAAATCGAAGAGATCGTAAAAGTAAAGAGCTTTGAAGATAAATCTTTTTTAGAACTCTTTCATGGCCCGACTGCATCTTTTAAAGACATGGCTTTGAGCCTATTGCCAAATCTTATGGAATATTCGTATAGATTAAAGAATCGAAAACAAAAAACACTTATAATGACAGCCACCTCTGGAGACACAGGTAGCGCTGCATTAGAAGCTTTTGCAAACAAAAAGAATTTTAAAATTGCAGTATTTTATCCGGTAGCAGGGGTAAGTGAAATGCAAAAACTTCAAATGGATACAGTAAAAGCCGATAATGTTTATGTTTATCCAATAGAAGGAAATTTTGACGATGCACAAAATGCAATAAAAGAACTGTTCTTAGATCCAGAAATTTCATTTTTGGCTAATAAAAATAACTACAGATTAAGCTCTGCTAATTCTATAAATATTGGAAGATTGATTTCCCAAACTGTTTACTATTACTATGCCTATTTATATTTAATGAAAGCAAAAATTATTTCGGATACAAAAAAATTAGACATATCTGTACCTACTGGAAACTTTGGAAATATACTTGCGGCAATAATCGCAAAAGAAATGGGCCTACCAATAGAAAATATAATTTGCGCCTCGAATGCAAATAATATATTGACAGAATTTATAAAAACTCGTAAATATGACATTAAGAGGGAATTCAAAAGAACTTTATCTCCTTCAATGGACATTATAATTTCTAGCAATTTAGAAAGATTCTTATTCTTAAGCGCAGATTATGACCATAATATTATAAAAAAATCATATAATGAATTGAAAGAAAATAATAGTTTTAAATGGAAAGAAAACTTGCCTTCATATTTAAAAGCCATGTCAGTAAATGACGATAGCACAATAAAAAGCATAAGAGAAGCTTTTGAAAGATATAATTATTTAATCGATCCACATACTGCAGTTGCATATGAAGCATCGAAACTTTCGAATAATCATTGTCTAATCGTATCTACGGCAAGCCCGTATAAGTTTGCAGATTCGATACTCATGGCCATCGATAATGAAAATAGAATTGAGAACAGCTTAGAAAGTAAATTAAAAAAGATAGAAAAAATAAGCGCTAGCAAAATGCCAAATTCGATAGCCAAAATGCTTAAAGTAAAAACTCCTGAAAAAGAAAAAATTGAAATCTCGAAAATAAAAACAGAGATTAAAAAAATAATGGAGGAATCAATATGAAAATAAGAGTCCCTGCAAGTACTGCAAATATTGGCCCTGGCTTTGATACAGTGGGAATTGCTTTAAATTTATATAATTATTTCGAATTGAAAGAAAGCGAAGAAAATGCGACGCTAGCCGATAAGGCATTTAACTATTTCTATAAATATATTGGAAAAGAGAAACCTAAGAAATCAGTAAGTATCATAAAATCAGATATACCACAAAGCAGAGGCTTAGGCTCATCTGCAAATTTAATAATAGGCGGACTAGTCTGTGCAAATGTATTTGAAAAAAATATTTTGTCAGACGAAGAATTATTAAATCTGGCATGCAAAGTAGAAGGACATCCAGACAATGTCGCTCCAGCGCTTTTGGGAGGCATGGTGATTTCCACAATGAAAAACGAAAGCTGTTTTTATAATAGATTTGAGCTAAGCGAAGATATAAAATTCATTGCCTTGATACCAGATTACGAACTTTCAACAAAAAAAGCTAGAGAAGTATTGCCTAAAGAGATAAGCCGTAATGAAGCAGTTGAAAATATAAGTAATACTGCAATGCTTATAAGCTCATTAATACAGAATAAATATGAAGGATTAGAAATGTTTTTAAAAGATAATATCCATCAACCGTATAGAAAAAAATTGATTAAAGATTATGATTTAATTATGAGTTTAATAGAAGAAAATAATTTTTATGGAGGCTATATAAGCGGTGCTGGCCCAACTATCATGGCGATAGCTAGTAATGAAAGCCCTATGACAGATAATTTCTTAGTAGTATTAAATAGAATGAATTTGAAGAAATTAAAAATGAATGTAGACAATGAAGGATATAAAATACTATAATAAACTGTAATGAAAAAAAGTTTGTGAAAATATTTAAATA
>JAUNVH010000009.1 GCA_030537765.1 Tissierellia bacterium
GCTTACAATTTGGATATCCGGCAGCTCCAGTAGTATAAAGTCTATCTATATAGGAGGCCTTTGGTGGAACGATGCAGTTTGTGGTCATCAAAATTGGTCCGTTGAAAGACTCAAATTCTTCTTTTTGTTTCCACCAAGCATTTCCATAATTTCCTACGAAATGATCATATTTTTTGAATGCAGGATAATAGTTTGCAGGAAGCATTTCGGAATGCGTGTACACATCTACACCGGTGTCTTTTGTTTGCTCTAAGAGCATTTCCATATCACGCAAATCATGGCCTGATATTAAAATTCCCGGTCTATTTCTTGTGCCGATATTTACTTCGCTTATTTCAGGTGAACCATAAGTTTTAGTATTGGCTTTATCTAAAAGTGCCATACCTTTAACTCCAGCTGAACCTGTATCTAATACTAATTGTACTAATTCGTCCACAGTTAGACTGTCGTCCATTGTCTTTACTAAAGCTTCTTGAATAAATTTATCTACTTCTTCATCTTCTTCTAAAAGTACATTGGCATGCTTCATATAAGCTGCAAGTCCTTTTAAGCCATAGATTGTAAGTTCTCTTAAACTTCTTACATCTTCATTTTCTGTATCTAAAACGCCTACATGCAAAGACTTTTCTTTAAGTTTTTCGCGGTCAGTTTCTGAATATAAAGCGGCTTCGCTTAGATTTTCTTTATTATTTAGCTTATTTAATAATTTATCTTTAAGTTCAATAGTTAATAAAATTCTATCCATCAAAGCATCGAAATCAAAATTTGCATTGGTGATAGTTGTGAATAGATTTAATGTGATTTCATGATTTAATTCTTTTGAAATTTCTTCGCCTTGTTTTCTCAAATTAATCAATACATCTGCCAAACCTTTGGTAGTATAGATTAATAAATCTTGAATATTTGCTACTTCAGATTCTTTTCCACATACACCTTTTACGGTACAGCCAATATTTCTAGCTGCTTCTTGGCATTGGTAGCAAAACATATTTGTCGTTTCTTTCTTAATCATCTTCTAACCCCTTTCATTTTATTTTATAGTATCAAAAGGGGCAGTGTTTTTCGGTAACATATGTTACGTAAATAAAAAACAGAGGCAAGACCTCTGCTTAAATTTAATCGTCATAATATTTTTCTTCAATCTCAAGACCAAATACGGGATAAAAAGCATTCAGTATTGGAACTGCAACGGCTGCAATAAATCCTCCGGAAAATCCGTTATTATATAGATTTAAACCAGAATTTAATCCGCCAACATTTGTCACGAGCCCCATATGCAAAAAGCCAACTATAATGCCTGGAATTATGCCATAATATCCAGAAATTGGACACAGCGTTGTGCCAAATAATGCTGCGAGCATCGGGCCTGTTTGATGAGCATTATATATATTTAATGCCGAAGCTAAATAGACGCCCACAAAAATTGGAATAGCATTTTTTATATTTTTGCCCACAAATGCAAAGCCCATAATAGTCAAAATGCCGCCAATTGTTGGGCCGTTTAATTGCCCGCCCACTAAAATGACATAGCATGTGGCAAAAAGCCCCATAGTCCCACAATTGATTAAAGTTGCCCCAATGCCAAAAAGATCGGTATATTTAGGCTGATTGACACCTGAGGTTAAGATTAGGCGTTTATAATTTTTGAAAGCTTTTTCGTCTGAGAAATAGCCTGTGACTATTATTATTGCT
Organism: Tissierellia bacterium; assembly: GCA_030537765.1. GTDB lineage: Bacteria > Bacillota > Clostridia > Tissierellales > Peptoniphilaceae > JAUNVH01. The sequence goes on from JAUNVH010000009.1 coordinate 1,693, forward strand.
TGCAATATAAATAGCATTATAAAAAGTTCTCTGTTATGGCCTTTTAAGATTATGTTTTTGTCGACAATATAAATATCAATACTTCTCAAAAATCCATTGAAGAGCATTGCAATAATACCGGCCGTAAATCCAGCATTATAGAGACTAAATCCATGATGAAAGGCTTTAAAAGATTCTGCAAGTGGGGTAAAAACTACGCCCACGAATAATCCCACAAGCATTGCAACGAAGATGCCTTCAATTCCGCCTACAATATAGTAAATTTCTGTCACCATAGGGCCTAAGGCATTTATAAACAAAGCTGTATTTACATTTGTTTTAAGATCTTCTTTCTTTATGAATGAATATAAATATACGCCTAATGATAATGGTATATAATTTATAAAATTTTTACCAAATAAAGCAAATCCCGTGACAGTCAGAAGTGCAGCAATATTTAGCGAATCTAAATTAACTTTCAAATATTTCATTACGCTTAGATGAATCATTGTCAAAATTGCAGAATTAAATAGAGCTGCGCCTATATTTGCCAATTCCATATAGTCAGTTATTAAATTGTCTGAAGCAGTAGTTATAATTTTTAAGCCGTTTAATATTTCTTTTGGACTATTAAAAATTAAAGCGGCCACTATTAAATAAGCACAAAAAGCGTACATGAGCCTATATTTAATTTTGCTTCCACTTGTAAAATCAAATTTCTTTTTAGCCAAATCTGCACCTCCAATATATCTATTTTATAGTTATTAAAGCGGAATAACAATATTTATTTTAAACTTACTAAAAATTAATCTCATATTAGATAGCAAAGATTTGATATTTCAAAATAAAAATCTAAAGCATTTATTAGAGCTTAAAATTTAAAATTAAATATGAAAGCAAGCAAATTATTTATAAATAGTCTTTAAAGGCTTTTATATCCTCAGTCTGATCTTTAGAATTTTTTGAATTATTATACAATTCAAAGGCTTTCTTTTCGCTATTCCAGTAAAAGTCTATTCTATTGTAAAGGCCTTTGTGAAATTTGATATAAAAACTATCAAAACTCTCAATCATTGGCTCAATATATTTTACAATAGCTTCGTGATTTGTAATTTGTTCTTCGCTCAAAAATGAAAAAGCTATATGAGGCAAGCTTCCTTTAATATAATTAATTGAAAAAGCATTTACGCCATTTTCAGACAATTTTTCCATATTAATACTATTTAAAATTTCTATAATTTCATTTTTAGATTCTTCAAATTTTATAGCAAGTGATTGATTCTTTATTGAATAAGTTTTCACATTTTCCAATATTGGAGATTTGAATATCTGCTGTTCGACCATTTTTGAAGTATCTGAGCTTTCAGGATGGCTTTCCAATTGGCTGATTTTTTGTTTAGCAATAAATATATTATATTGTCCCCGAATTGCCCTTTGAGAAATTTTACAAGCATCTAGCAAATTTTTTAAAAGCTCTCCATCTATTTCGTCTGTTTCTTTGGAATGAGAGCTATTGTTCCAAATGAGTTTTATTTCATTTTGATTTAAAACAACAGATATAATATCAGTTTTCATATTGTCAGTTATAGTTTTAATATCACGGTAAGTATCATAAAACTTGGCATTTTTTTCTAAATCAATTAGTAGCGATAATCTTACATAACCATCGATATTAGATACTTTTTGAACTGCAGATTTAACGCCTGCAATTTTTGATATATTTTTTGAAGCCTTAATCCCTTCTCGATTGGCAAATTTGCTCTCTATAATTCCACAAGAGCTAAGTAAAATTATGATGGCCAATAGAGATATCCATAAGCATTTATACTTTTTCATTTATCCTCCAAATTTTCACTCAATCTATAAATATATTTTATCATAAACATATCTATACTGATATAAGCTATAAAGTTTAAGATAATTTAAATGTATTGGCTTGAGAAAAAATTTGAAAGAGTATACACTTGTAGACATAAGAAATTTAAAAGGCGGGAAGATATGTTAATCAAAAACTGTAGTTTAAAGTATACTAAATATGATGAAGGTCTATACGATATTTTGATTGAAAATGGAAAGATAAAAGAGATTGGAAAAGATCTGCAAAAAGAATCTGCAATAGATGCCAAAGGAGCAATAGTAACAGCAGGCTTAATTGAACCGCATTGCCATATGGGCGTTTATGATACGGCAACTCCAGAAGGCATTGACGGCAACGAATATACTAATCCCATCACGATTGGACTTAGGGGCATAGATGCACTAAATTTTTTCGATTCAGCTTATGATGTAGCTTTGAGAAACGGAATTACGACATTGGTCTGTGGCCCTGGGAGTGCAAATATTATGGGCGGAAGCTTTGCAGCTGTGAAGTCTTTTGGAAGAGATCTCAAAAAGCGAATAGTAAAAGCAGAAACTACCCTGAAAATGGCCTTAGGAGAAAATCCAAAATTTGCATATGGAAAAAAAGGAAAAGCTCCCAGCACTAGAATGATGAGCGCAGCTTTGATGCGAGAAAATCTATATAAGGCAAAAGAATATTGGCAAAAATATAAAGCGCACAAATTAGAAGTTGATGCGGGCAAAAATCCTCAACAATTCAATTATGATTTAAATCTACATTCTTTAATGCGTGTCTTTGACGGCATGATTGTTAAGATACATGCGCATCAAGCAGACGATATAATGACTGCTGTTAGAATTTCAGAAGAATTTGGAATCAATTACACAATTGATCACTGCACTGAAGGCCATCTAATTATAGATTTTCTAAAGGAGCATAATACAAAGGCAATATTGGGGCCTGTATTAGGTGGAAAATCTAAATTTGAAGTGAGAAACAAAAGCCTAAAAAATGCCGGGATTTTTGAAAAAGCTGGACTGTTTTTTGCCATAATGACAGACCATCCAGTGATTCCTGTGGAATGTCAAAGAATGCAGATATCACAATTGATAAAATACGGTCTGTCAAGACAAATGGCCCTAGATGCAATTACTAAAAATGCTGCCATTATGACTGGAATAGAAGATAGGGTAGGCTCAATAGAAATTGGCAAAGACGGCGACATAGTAATATGGGATTCAGATCCTTTCGATACATTTTCGCACGCGAAGATGGTTATTGTAGATGGAGAATTGGCATATGAAAATTGGGAGGACAGATACGATGTTGATTATAAATGCAGCTAAAATATATAATCCAGACGGAGAAGAAAAACAAGTTGCAATCCATATAGATAATGGAATAATAAAAAAGATTACAGATGTATTAGATGACGATACAAATGAAAATATAATCGATTTAAAAGGAGCATATATAACTCCAGGCTTTATTGAGCCATCCTGCTCAATCGGGGTATCTGAACAAATATATAGATTTGAAGGCAATGATGCAAATGAAACAAGTTCTCCAATACTTCCAGGACTTAGAGCGATCGATGCGATAAATCCCTTAGACGAAGGTTTTAAAATGGCTTTAGCTTCAGGAATTACGACAGTTATAACTGGCCCAGGAGATGCAAATGTAATTGGAGGAACTTTTGCTGCAATGAAAACGGCTGGAAAAAACTTGGACGATATGATTATTGAGCCAGAAATTGCAATGAAATTTGTATTTGGAAATGCGCCTAAGGCATATTATAAAAAAAGCGGCAATATGCCCGGCACACGCATGGCAATTGCTTACTTGATAAGAGAAAATCTCATCAGAGCAAAGGAATATAAAAGGGCAAAAGAATTGGCGAAAAATGATTCTAAAAATATTCAAAAATTCGATATGCATTTAGAATCATTGTCGAAAGTATTCGATGGAATGCAAGTAAAAATAACTGCCCATCAAGATTACGATATCGAAACTGCAATTAGAATAGCAAAAGAATTTGATCTAAATTTCGTTATAGATCGCTGCACCGAAGGTTATAGAATTCCTGAATTACTAAAAGATTTAAATATTATAGCTGCAGGCCCAATCTATGGCGGTAAAAGAATACATGAAATCAGAAATCGCGACCCTATACTGGGAAAAGTGTTTGAATCGAATGAGATAGATTTTTGCCTATCGACAGGTCATCCATCGACAAATATCGATATGAATATATTGCAAGCAATTATGATGATTGACAAAGGGCTTTCTAAAAAGACTGCACTCAAAGCAATGACCATAAATGCAGCTAAATGCGTTGGATTAGAAGAAAGAATTGGAAGCATTGAAATTGGAAAAGAAGCAGATATAGTAGTTTGGGACAGTGAACCTTTTGACTATTACAGTTTTGTAGACAGAGTATTCATAAATGGAAATGAAGTTTACAGGAGAGAAGAATCATGAAATTGATAAAAAATGCTAATATTTTTGGTGAAACGAAAGCCGATATTTTAATTGGATACGATAGGATTGTATATATTGGAGAAATTGCTGAAAACTTTTTGCCAGATGTGGAAATTATCGATGCAAAAAACAAAATAGTTATACCATCATATATAGATCAACATGTGCATGTCACAGGTGGCGGAGGTGAGGGCAGTTTCAAAACTAGATGTCCAGAACTTTTTATATCAGATATTGTAAAATCAGGTGTTTCAACTATTGTTGGAGTTTTAGGCACTGATGGTTATACTAGAAGTGTTGAAAATTTGGTTGCAAAGACAAAAGCGTTAAAAGAAGAAGGCTTTCATGCATACTGCCTGACAGGTTCTTATTCGTATCCTTCGATTACGATTACAGGCTCTGTCGAACACGATATCATCTTCATCGATGAAGTGATTGGCGTTAAAATTGCAGTGGAAGATCATAGATCATCTCATATTGGATATGATGAATTAAAACGCTTGGCCGCACAAGCAAGACTTGCTGGCTTGGTGGGAGGCAAAGTAGGTGAAGTGCATGTGCATATGGGTGCTGGAAAACACGGACTCGACATACTGTTTGAATTGGTGGAAAAAGAAAATATTCCGATAACTGTATTTAGGCCAACACATTTGGGCAACAGAATGGATGAAGCAATAAAATTTGCAAATTTAGGCGGATTTATTGATTTCACCACAGGCACAAATGTTAAAGAAACGGCGAAGCAAATAATTACTGCAATGGAAAATGCCCCGCTTGAAAAAATTACAATCTCATCAGATAGTAATGGAAGCATGCCAATATGGAATGACAAAAAAGAAATGATAGGCATCGGCATCGGACGCATGACAACAATTCATGACACAATAAAAGAATTGATTAAAAATCACGGATTAACGATAAGAGAAGCTATAAGATTTGTTACTGAAAATGTGTCAAAGGCATTAAATTTTTATCCGGCTGTTGGAGTTTTACAAAAAAACTCCTATGCAGATCTTCTGATACTCGATAAAGATTTAAACATAGAAAAATTTATCTGCAAAGGAAAAGTCATGACTGGAGAATCAACATTCAATTTATAATTTTAAAAACTAAAGGCTTAATTGTCATTTTAGACAGTTAAGCCTTTTTTGGCGGAAGAGGTGGGATTCGAACCCACGTGGCCGTGAAGCCAAACGCATTTCGAGTGCGCCCCGTTATGACCTCTTCGATACTCTTCCGTAGTGCAATATACATTTTACTATTAATCTTGAAGCTTTACAAGGGAATATTCTATTTTTAGATATAGAATTTTAATTCATAAAAATTTTAGGACATAAATAATAACGAGAGATACTACTAAAACTTTTCTATATTTAAGATTGACAATTAAAATCTTATAAAGGTGCTAAGAGTAAAATAGATCGAATGTGAAACTTAAATTTAAAATATATTTATATAAAATTATAAAATGAGAATATAAAACTATTAAAATTTTATTAAAAGTCATTGAGACAAAAAGGCTCGCAAATTTTGCGAGCTTTTATATTATTTAAGTTTAACCGCAGTGCCAGAGACGGTTATCATTAACATCATTCCGTTTTCTCCGAGAGCTTCGTAGTCCATTTTGCAACCGACTATTGCATCGGCTCCAAGATCTCTTGCTCTTTCTGACATTTCGGCAAGTGCTTCGGCTCTGCCCATAATCAATTCTTGTTCGTAGCCTTTTGAACGACCGCCAAAAAAATTTCTAAAGCTTGCTCCAATGTCTTTTATGAAATCGACGCCTTGCACAATTTCGCCAAAGACCATACCTTTATATTCTGCTATTTCTTTGCCTTCTATATTTGGTGTTGTAGTTATTATCATCATATTATCACCTTTGCCTTTCTATTATATTTTACTAAATGCAATTAGTTTTCTCAACTGCTTAAGATATTCTTAAACTTTAATTTATAACACTTGTTGACACGGTATATTATACAGCGTATAATATACTCAAGTATATAACAATGATGAAAATATTATTATGAAGGAGTGACTAAGATGAAAAGACTTTATAAATCTGACGATAGAATTATTTCAGGTGTGCTTGGGGGCTTGGCAGATTATTTTAATGTCGACAGATCGATTATGCGCATCGCATTCGTTTTGTTATCATTAATTTTGCCGATTGGTTTTGGAATGCTTATATTTTATATTATAGCTTCTATAATTGTGCCCGAAAGGCCGAGCGGAGGTTTTAGATATTAAGATTGAGGGGGAGGATTAAATTATGGCATTTCCAGTACAGGCGCAGATTTTAGATTATTGTGTACTGGCTCTTATCTCTAAAGGCGATACTTATGGTTATGAACTTAATCAAAGCCTGATTAAGAATTTAGATCTTTCAGAATCGACATTATATCCAGTCTTGCGAAGATTGAAACGTGATAAGCTCTTGCGCACTTATGACAAAGCTTTTGATGGTAGAAACCGAAGGTATTACTCGATAACTCCCGATGGTTTGGAAATGCTAAAGGAGTTTGACAGGGATTGGAGCGAATTTAAATATAAAGTAGATGAGATTGTCGGAGGTGATAGAAAGTGAAACGGTATGAATTTATTGAACAATTAAATAGATATCTAAAGGGCATATCAACTGCCGAGAGAAATGATGTAATTTCTTATTATAATGAAATGTTTGACGATGCGAATTTGAAAGACCAAGACGAAGTACCGAGAAGCTTTGGCGATCCTAAGACTATCGCTCTCGAGATTTTGACTGATGAAGATATTAATAGAGATGGAGCTGATTATAATATAGATAATAAGAGGCGCAGAAATAATACTTTGATGATTATATTTTTAGTGCTTTTAGCAGCGCCTTTTGCCTTGCCAATCGCTTTATTGCTTTTGGGCTTAGCATTTGCTTTTTTTATGACTATATGTGCTTTGATCTTTGCAGTTTTTGTTGTGATGTATTCATTATTTACCACTACGACAGCTCTTATGACTAAAATTTTCTTTATTGGCTCTATATTAATTATGATTGGAGCTGTAATATTACTGATTGAATTTTTTTCCTATATAGTTTCAGTAATAGGCAAAAAGGTTTCTGGAAAGAGGAGGGCAGATTATGAAGAAAAGTATTAAAATTGCACTAATACTCATCATAGTAGGAATTATTTTTACTGGCTTTGCCTATGCATTTGGAGCAGAGACAAGTGTGCCGATTGGCAGAAATAAAAATCGTGAAAAAGATATTGAAGAAAAAATTGAAAAAATTGAAGAAGATATTGAAAAAAAGACTGATGAATGGGAGAAGAAAATCGATGAAAAAGTCGAGTCTGAGGTAAATCCCTTAAAGGAAGGCTTGTTTAAAGATACAACGAAGGCCGAAGTCTCTGAAACTTTTGAAAATATTAAAGAAATAATTATCGATGCGCCATTTTTTGATATAAATATTGACGAAAGTAAAAGAGATAATATTATAAATATAAATCACGACTATCTAATGAAAGATAATGATAAGATTTATGATTTGGAATATAAAGTTGAGGGCGATAGACTTATTATAGAAGTACCAAAGAGTATGAAAATAGAATATGATATAAAGAATTTGGCAAATATCAAATATCCTAATTTGCAAATAGATATTAGTATGCCTGAAGATTTAAAATTAAGCATTCTATCTGATATTGCAAGTTTAAACATTAAAGATTTGGACATTGAAAAGCTAGTGGTTGAAAACAAAGTTGGAGATATTAATCTAGACGATGTGGAAATTGATGAAACTAAAATAGATTGCAATTTGGGTGCAATAAGTTTTTATGACTGCGATATCGACAATTTTCAGATTGAGTCCACAATGGGTTCTATCTATGCATCTGATACGGAATTTGAACAGGGCAAGATGAACGCCAAAATGGGGGCTATGAGTTTTTACGATTGCGAAATCAAAAATACAGAAATTTCTGCCGTCATGGGTTCAATCGAATTTAGCGGCGAAATAAAAGAAGAAAATAAAATCTTTGCAAAAATGGGCTCAATCGAATTAAAAATTGATCAGAAAAAAGCAAATATCGGAATTTTAGCCAATTCATCTGTAAAAAATATTAGTTTAAATGGAAAAGAAGGGCCATATAGTGACGAGAGATCTAATTTTAAAAACTTTTTAGAAGTATCTACCGAAGCAGGTTCGATTGAAATTATTACAAAATAAAATCTTCAAATGGGCTCAGCGTTATTATTTTTTTATCATGGGGTATATTATAGATAACAAAAATTTTTGGAGGCTGATAGTATGGAATACAAAAAATTTGGTGACAAATATGTAATTAGACTTGCAGTCGGTGACGAAATTATAGAATCGATAACTGAATTTGCAAAGAAAGAAAATATTAAACTTGCAGAAGTATCTGCCATAGGCGCAGTTGATAAGGCGACGATTGGATTTTATTCATTGGAAGAACAAAAGTATCACGCAACTGATTTGGAAGGCGAATTTGAACTTTTATCTTTGAAAGGAAATATTACTGAAAAAGAGGGCGAACCATATATTCATTTGCATATAATACTAAGCGGGGAAGATTTAATTGCAAGAGGCGGCCATTTAAATGCTGCAAGAATCAGCGCAACTTGCGAAATATTTGTACACGTTTTAGATGGAAAAGTTGGCAGAAAAAATTGCAAACAGACTGGGCTAAATATATTCGATTTTGAAGTATAATCTAAAGATAAAGCGAGAGGTTAAACTCTCGTTTTTTTTGATAGTTTATTTTTGTAATTGTGAAAGCCAGTCTTTTGGAAATGCAATATGATATAAATCAATATAATTTTCATACTTCATAAATAAATTTTCTAGATTGGGCAAAAATTCTATATTCCATTTTTCTGTATCAGGATATATATTTTTCAATACTAAAAAGAGTCCCCATAATCTACGTTTTTCATTTTCCGACAAATCAATATTTGCTGGAGAAGCAGAAAAGGTTTTGTAATAGAGTCTTCCATAATGTGCGCAAATATTTCTAAGGTCGGTTAAACATCTAAGCCAACTTTTTAAATCTCCATAGTTTACACCAAATTCTTTTGCAATCAGTTTTTGATCTTGAGTTTTTAAATCACTGTAAAAGTAAGAAATCATACCAAAAGAGAACAGTTCTATAATAACCCATATTGGAAATTGTCCACCATACTTTTTTAAATGATGTTTTACAAACGAAACTTCTTTGTTTCTATTGATTTCAGTTTTTATATTTTTATGGAATTTAACGAAATTATGGCGTTTATTAAAATTCTCGGCGTTCAAATATCCTAACGGTCCATATTTATGAGCGTGAAGATAAGATAGCCTCGAACGCAAAGATATTTCTATAACTTCAATTGCATTGTATATTATATTTCTAAGCTTTCTATCAAATTCATAAATATAGTATATTTTCTCAAAACTTGTCCCTGGAACATATTTATCATCTTTAGTTTTGAAGGGGAGAAAATATGCTGTTAGACGATAATAATTGATACATGAAAGTTTTTCTTTACAAAAATTTTTATCATTTATTTGACAGCCTCTCTCTATTAATATATCGATTTGTTGTTCATAAGTAGTTGCAACTTTTTGATTACTCATAAAATATACCTCATAAAAATGTCTCCCCTGGGTCACATCTTAGAGAGGTGCGGGGAGTCCTGTTGAATCTATTATATATTAAAAAATAAGAATATTCAAGTTGACATAAAAAGTTTTTATATATTTGATTTGCCCAAAATTAATATTAATATTAATTTAAAGTAGTTATCGTTAAAAATAAAGAAGAATATAACTCTTACTTTTTTTATGCCAAGGAAGTTAATGATTTCTTGATATCGTAAGCTTATATATGATAAAATGTTCTTATAAATTTGAATTAGCAAATTAGCGAGGAGGAGTTTTATGGCGAAGAGTTTCAATTATGAATTTTACAAAGAATCGGCCGATTTCATTTTATCAAAAGTCGATTTCAAACCTCAAATAGCCTTGATTTTAGGCTCATGTCTGGGAAGTCTTTCTGAAGAAATAGAGAATAAGATTATAATTAAATATGAAGATATTCCTAATTTCTTAGTTTCCACAGTCGATTCACATGCAGGCGAATTGATTTTGGGTGAGCTTGCGGGCAAAAAGGTTGTTTGCATGTCGGGGCGTTTTCATTTTTATGAAGGCTATGATTTTGAACAGCTGGCTCAACCGATAAGAGTGTTTAAACTCTTGGGCGTTGAAACTGTAGTTTTGACAAATGCTGCAGGTGCTGTAAATGTATCTTATCGAACTGGCGATATTATGATTATTAAAGATCATATTAAGCTAATGGGTGCAAGCCCTGTTAGAGGTCCTAATGTGGCGGAATTTGGTCCCAGATTTTTTGATATGAGCGATGCTTATACTGAAGAATTAAGGGAAATTGCAAAAAATGTTGCCGCCGAACAAGAATTAAATATCAGAGAAGGCGTCTACTTTTACTGGTCGGGACCACAATTTGAAACTCCTGCCGAAATCCGCGCAATCAGAATATTGGGTGGAGATGCTGTGGGCATGTCTACAGTTACTGAAGCGATTACTGCCGCCCATTGTGAGATGAAAGTCTTGGGGCTTTCACTAATGACAAATATGGCAGCCGGAGTTTTAGATCAGCCTCTAACTACGGATGAAGTAGACGAAACGGCTCAAAAATCAGCAGACAGTTTTAAAAAATTGTTGCGAGATATTATTGCAAGAATATAAATTAAAAATATAAGAAAAGAGGAGAAAATTGATGAAGAGATTTATTGTATTACTTTTAGCATCAGTATTAGTATTGGGAACATTGACAGCTTGCGGAGGCGACAAAAAGCCGGCAGAGGGTGGAGAAGGCGAGAAGAAAAAAATTGCTTTGCTTTGTGACCAAGCAGGCACTCAAGTATTTGTACTCAGCATGATAGAAGGTCTCAAAGACAGTGCTAAAGAATATGATTTTGAGCCGATCGTTGCAGAATGTGCAGATTCAGCAGCTTTTGAGGACAATGCCAGAGCATTGGTCGAAGAAGGTGTAGATTTAATTATAGGCGGTGGTTGGCTAGCGGGCGATGCAATAAATAAAGTTGCGACTGAATTTCCCGATGCAGCCGATTATGCAATTATTGACAGCGAAGTGGAAGCAGAAAATGTTAAATGTATTTCTTATCGTGAGCAAGAGGGCGCCTATTTGATTGGTATGTTAGCAGGCCTTGTTACTGATCCAGAAGACAATACTTTTGGAGCAGTTCATGTCAATCAAGGAGCAGGTTCATTCAAATGGAGATATGGATTTATGGAAGGCGTTAGACGCTATAAACCTGATGCAAAATTTGTATTCAACTATGTAGGTAATTATAATGACCCTGCAAAAGCAAAAGAATACGCTATTCAACAGTATGAACAAGGTGCAAGATTTATAAATGCGGCTTGTGCTGGCGGAGATAAGGGCGTGTTCGAGGCTGCTTTAGAAAAAGAATTTTATACCTCAGGTCAAGACGTTGACTTAACTACTCCCGATAATCCTTATGTAGTTTCCTGTCAGATTAAAGATACGCATGCAACAATTAGCTATCTACTTAAAGAATATTTCACAAAGGATTGGAATTCTGATAATGAAGTTTGGGGCCTTGAAGAAGGTACTATTGGTGCCGTCTATGTAACACATGAATCAGAAACTCCAATGACAGATAGAATTACTGAAGAGGGATTGGCAGAGCTTAAACAAGCTGCTGAAGATATTAGAGAAGGCAAGCTTGATATGAAGAGTATCCCTGCCGAGGAAGATTACAAATAGAGATTGATAAAGGAGGGTTTTTATCCTCCTTTTGACTTATAATTGGAAGGCGGTATATCATGTTATTGGAAATGAGAAATATCACCAAAATTTACGGCGAGACTATTGCCAATGACAATGTAAATATTTCATTAAAAAAGGGTGAAATACTTGCAATTGTTGGCGAAAATGGAGCCGGCAAATCTACTATTATGAAAGTCTTATACGGTTTAGAAAAAGCAGATGGTGGAGAAATTTTTCTAAACGGTAAAAAGACAAATTTTAAAGATCCTCAAGATGCAATCCAAGCAGGCATTGGCATGGTACAGCAGCATTTTATGTTATTTAGTCCATTTACTGTGGCAGAAAATATTGTTTATGGCAATGAACCAAAATCTGGAATGTTTTTCGATCGCAATGAAGCAAATAAAATTGTAAACGATTTGAGCAAAAAATATGGGCTCATGATCGATCCCAAAGAGAAAGTTTCTGACTGTCCAGTGGGATTACAACAGAGGATAGAAATTTTAAAAGTGCTATATCAAGATGCCGATATAATAATATTTGATGAGCCATCAGCAGTGCTGACACCGCAGGAAGTAACTGAACTTTTGCGAACTATAAAGAATTTATCTAAACTGGGCAAATCGATTATTATAATCACTCATAAGCTCCAAGAAGTTATGGAAATTGCAGATAGAGTCACTGTTATGCGCCGAGGAAAGCATGTCAAGGACTTAATTAAATCTGAAACTTCGATTGAGGAACTTTCTTATCTTATGGTGGGCAGAAATATGAGTGAAAGAGAAATTACTCCTATCGAACTGGGAGATGCCATACTTGAAGTGGAAGATTTGAATTTAGAATTAGACGGTAAATCGGTTCTAAAAAATATAAATATGAAAATCTATGGCGGAGAGATTGTGGGTATTGCAGGAGTTTCAGGCAATGGGCAATCGGAACTTATAAGAGTTTTGACGGGACTTTTAAAAGCTGATAGTGGAAAAGTTACAATAAATGGCAAAGATGTTTTAAATTCGAATGTCAGAGACATTAGAGAATTTGGTTTAGCCTGTATCCCAGAAGATAGATATCTTTGGGGCTGTGCATCGCAAGCCGATTTGATTGAAACGGCAATTATGCATCATCATAAGCATAAGAAGTTTTCAAACAGAGGTATTTTAAATACAGATGAATGTAAAAACTTTACAGAAGAACTTATTGAAAATTATGATGTCAGAACGAGTGGAGTTTCACAAAAAGCCGGAGAACTCTCAGGCGGCAATATTCAAAAACTAGTTGTAGCTCGAGAAATTGAGCAAAAATCTCCGTTTTTAATTGCGGCAGAACCTACTAGGGGCATCGATATTGGCGCAATGGAAGATATTCACGAAAAACTTTTAGACAAGAGAAACGAAGGTGATGCAGTGCTTTTAGTTTCATCTGAACTTACAGAAATAATGGGACTTTCAGACAGGATCTATGTATTATATGAGGGCAGAATTACCGGAGAATTTAAAAGAGAAGATGCAAATTCAGAAACTCTAGGTCTATATATGACAGGAGGCAGATCAGATGAGAAAAAAATTTAATCTAAAGAGCATTTGGGAATCAAATGGCGCTCGAATAGTGCAAGTTTTATTGGCCACACTTTTTGGACTTCTGGTCGGTGCAATTGTAATTATAATTTCTAAAGAAGATCCAATTTCTGTATATGCTCAACTTTTTGAAAAATCATTTATAAAACCGTATTATCTAATGCAAACTTTAACTAGAGCAACGCCCATTATAATCTGTGGGCTTGCAACGGCGGCTGCATGGCGAGCAGGCTATATTAATATCGGAGTTGAAGGCCAAATGGTATTTGGCTCATTTGCCGCAACGATTGTGGCAATCTATATGCCCGGGCCACCTTTCTTAGTGCTCATTGTGGCAATACTTGCTGGCATGGCAATTGGCGCAATGTACGCTATGATTGCTGCAGTTTTAAATATGAAATATAATGTGTCGATAGTCATATCAACGCTGATGATGAACTATATTGCAAACTTCATCACTTCATATTTCGTAACTTATCCGTTTAAAGATCAATCTGGCGACGGCTTGGCATCGCAGACTGTGCTTATACCAGAAGGTACGCGATTTTTGAAACTTAGCTCAAAAACCACATTCAATATTGGATTTATAATTGCAATTTTACTGGTGATTGGATTTATCTATATGTCGAAAAAAACAGTTTTCGGTTATGAATCTAAGATGACGGGCTTTAATCCAAATTTTGCAAAGTATGGCGGAGTTAAAGAAAAAAGAGTAATGCTAAAGACTATGGCACTAAGTGGTGCAATAGCGGCAATGGCAGGCATTACAGAAATTTTTGGAGTGAAATATAGATTTATAGAAGCTCTATTTAGTTCGACAGCCTATGCATGGACAGGGCTGATGTCGGCCTTGATTGCAAGTTTGCAACCTATTGGAATATTTATTTCTTCAATATTTTTAGCTGGACTTCAAGTAGGAGGTCAATCTATTCAAAGGTCGAGCAATGTGCCTTTGCAAATGGCGACAGTTATCCAATCGTGTATAACATTATTTGTTTCGGTGAGAGTCGGAATTGGAGTATTTAAAAATAGGAAGAAGATTAAAAAAAGAGAAGAAAAGGTAGAAAGCGGAGGTGAAGGATAATGGATGCTAATTATTTAGCCAGTATTATAAATTCAACAATTAGATCCACAACGCCCGTACTTTTAGCGGCGCTTGGCAGTGCAATCTGCTCGCAAGTTGGGGTTTTCAATATCGCATTGGAAGGCCAGATGCTAATTGCGTCGTTTACGGCGATTATAGTCAATTATTTCACTGGTAGTGTTGCGCTTGCTGTTTTTGCTGGGGTGCTTTCGGGCGCTCTGATAGGTGCAATCGTAGCTGTGCTTCAAGTCAAATACGAAGCGGCCGATATGGTAATTGGTACATCTATAAACCTCTTGGTAACAGGTTTGACTAGTATATTGCTATTTGTGCTTTTGGGAGTAAAGGGCAGCTTTTCGAATCCAAAATTGATTCCTCTCAAAAAAATAACGCTTCCCATAATAAATAAGATTCCATTTGTGGGCAGAGTTATGGAGGGGCTTACAATTATAGATTATCTCTCATATTTGATAGCAATTTTGATTTTTATCTATCTATATAAAACCGTTTCTGGTTTTAGAGTGCTGTCAATCGGCATAAATAAAGAGGCGGCAGAGAGCTTGGGCGTAAAGGCAATTAGAACTAGAATGCTCGTAGTAATAATGTCGGGCGCACTTTGTGGCCTTGGAGGAACAGTTCTGAGTATGGGCCAAGTAACATTATTTACCGAAAATATGACGGCAGGTCGTGGCTTTATTGCGATGGCAGCTGGAGGTATGGCGCAAAATCATCCGCTATTTGTTATTTTTTCGAGCCTATTTTTCGGAGCTGCACAAGCTTTGGGGGTGGCATTACAAAATGTTGTGCCTTCACAACTGACGATGAGCATACCTTATATTGCCACAATTTTAGCTCTGGCAGTATTTAGCAAAAAGCGAAAGAAACAGATTATAAAATAATGGAGGTCTAGATGGAAAAAGATATATTGCCGTGTCTTGCGGCATCATATGGCGATATTCATGAGCGTGTAATAACTTGTGGAGATCCTAAGCGTGCAGAAAAAATTGCACAAAAACTTGAAAATGTAAAATGCGTGGCAAAAAATAGAGAATTTTGGACCTATAATGGAGAATATAAAGGCACTAAAATTACAGTAAGCTCTCACGGAGTTGGGGCTGGTGGTTCGGCAATACTATTTGAAAGCTTAGTAAGAGCAGGTGCAAAGGCAATTATAAGAGTTGGCACATGCGGCGGAATGCAAGACCATATAGATGCGGGCAGCATCGTTATAGCAACTGGAGCTTGCAGAGAAGAGGGCGTTACAGATAAAATCTTGCCCATCTCATATCCAGCCATTGCCCATAGAGATATTGTCAATGCTTTAGAAAGTTCGGCAAAAGATTTGGGCATAAAAACCAATACAGGCATAATCTTAACGCAGGCATTATTTTATCCAGGTCTAATCGAATCTACAGTAAAAACTTATATGAAAGCTGGAGTAATTGCCATGGAAAACGAAGCGGCAGCGCTTTTAGTTATAGCATCTTTGGCAAATATAAAAGCTGGAGTAATATTAGCAGCTGATGCGAAGGCCTTTGAATTAGTTGGAGTTTCTGGTTATAAACCTGATAAAGAGGCCGTACACAAAGCAGTTGAAGACGAAATTGATATTGCACTTAATGCACTCACAAAGATTTATATAGATTAAGAAAGGAAATTATATGAAAAGATGCGATCAAGACTTGGCCTTTATGCTAAGATATGAAAATGTAGCTTGGTATGAAGACGGCGAAGTCAAAATACTCGATAGAAGAATTTATCCGACAGAAGTCAAATTTGTAAGATGTAAAACTCATGGCGAAGTAGCTAAAGCCATAACAGATATGGTAACACAAAGTGCTGGGCCTTATACTGCAGCGGCAATGGGCATGGCATTGGCTGCCTATGAATCGAAAGATTTAGCAAAAGAAGAGCAGATTAAATTCTTAGAAGATGCAGCCTATACATTATCGCACGCAAGACCGACCACAGTCGTCAGAATGTCTCAAATAACAAATGGCAGTTTAGAAATAGCAAAAGAGGCAATCGAGCGAGGCGAAAGGGCAGATGAAGCCATATTTATGGACACAATTGAATCACTAAATAGAAGATATTCCACAATGGAAATTGTAGGCGAATATTTAGTCGATATGTTTCCAAATAAGGGCAGCATAATGACTCAATGCTTTGGAGAAACCATAGTTGGCATGATGTTAAGAGTTTCTAAAAAACGCGGCAAAGATATTAAACTATATGTGCCTGAAACTAGACCGTATTTTCAAGGCGCAAGACTCACAGCTTCAGTAGCTCAAGATATGGGCTTTGATACCACAGTCATAACAGACAATATGCCGGCACTCGTAATGCAGACTAAGGGAATAGATCTTTTCACTTCGGCTGCCGATGTAATCTGCATGGACGGACATATCACTAATAAGATTGGCACATATCAGATTGCAATAGTTGCAAAATATCACGGGGTGCCATATTTCGTAACTGGAATACCCGATTATGATCACACGACAGTTGAGTCTGTAAAAATCGAAGAGAGAGATCCTAATTTCGTACTTCAAGCGAGAGGAATTAAAAATACAATGGACGGTGTCAAAGGATATTATCCGTCATTTGACATAACACCGCCGCATCTAATCTCGGGAGTTGTAACTAATAAGGGAATTTTTAGCCCTTACGATTTGCACAGATATTTTGAAACAGAAACTGAAAGATATTATTAAAAAATATTGAAAAACATCACCCTTTGTATTAAAATTTATAATACAAAGGGTGATTTTTATGATTATAAATTTAAATTTAAAATCCGATATTCCAATTTTTGAACAGATTGTAAATCAAATAATTTTTGCAATCTATCATGGCGAATTAAAAAGCGGCACACCGCTACCGCCTGTGAGAACTTTGGCAGAGAGTTTGGGAATAAATTTTATGACTGTAAATAAAGCTTATCAAGTTTTAAAAGAGATGGGCTATATAAAAACATATGGCAGAGCAGGCACTAAAGTCTGTGACAAGGAAGAATCAGATTTAGAAACTAAAGAGGAAATCGACAAATTAAAACAGATTCTAGCCAGATTAAAACTCATGGGCATGACAGATGGCGAACTTGAAAAAGAAATCTATTCGTTTTTGGCAGAGGCCGCTATATGAATTTTATAGCATTAATATTTCTACCAATGGTGCCAATACTATATTATTCTTCAATTAAAAATTTAAAATATAATAAAAATATATTGCTTGGCACTTCACTCCCTTGGGAAATTGTAGAAAACGGAAATGAAGATATTGACAAGCTAATTAGCAAAATAAAATTCCAAATTAAAATTTTAATGGCAATTATGTCTATTAGCATAATTCTTTTGATGTTCTATATTATAGATAGCAGTATATATATTTTCATAATGATTTTTTCTTTTTTACTCTTGCCATTAATATTTTCAAAAGGCATGAAAGATTTGCGAGAACTTAAAAAGCAAAAAGGCTGGATAGGAGACAGAAATTATAAGAGAATTAGCGATTTGAGTCTTTATACAAAAAATTTAGAATCAGAAATAAATAGCTATATGCTTATAATTCCGATAGCGATAGTTCTTTTTATAAGCTATATAGAATTTATAAATAGCAAATATCTTGGCAGATTAAGCACAGGAATAATTATATTAATATCCGATATATTAATATTTTTTATCTATAAACGCCAAGCCTCCAAAAGCTATACTTATGACAGCGAAAAAAACGTTAAAATTAATCAGTATGAAAAGATAAATAAGACCAATTTGAGCTATTATAGTACAGTATTTGATGCAATACTATATGCAGCATTTATATATTTTTATTCAAAAGATATTTTCAATACTGCTTTAATTATCGCTTATTTTTCGATAATAGCAATTTCTAAAATCTGGATATTTAAAAGTTTTATAAAAGACAGAGAGAGAATAGACGAGATATTAAGAAAAGTAGATGAAAAATTTGTGCCAGAAATTGACGATATTTACGATTATTGGGGCTATAATGATCCGACTGATAGCAGAATTTTTATACCCGATCCAATAAATATTGGAAATACTTCCATAAACAGAGGTCATCCCAAAGGTAAAGCAGTTTTCTATTTTGGCAATCTCACATTTGCTCTATTGATAATATTTACATTAGTCTATTTTGTATTTATCGGCAAAATGGAATTTCAAACAAAGCTAAGTAATGAAAAGATCAATATTAAAGCATTTCCATATTCATATGAGATAGAATATAAAGATATCAAAGTTTTAAATCTAGAAGATTCAATGCCCGATAAAAAGAGCATCAGAACGAATGGCACAGCCACAGAAAATATTGCATATGGCTTTTTTCAAATAGAAGATATAGGAAAAGTAAGGCTCTATTATCACACAGGCAAAAAAGTAATCTATATAGAAACGGACAAAGATAAAATTTTTCTAAATCAAAAAACAGATGATAAGACAGAAAAACTCTATAATGAGATAAAATCGCATATTGAATAATTAAAATTCCTTTTGTCGAAAGATGAGAGGAATTTTTATTTTAAAATTTATATTGACAGTTTATAAGTGTTCATATACAATATATACAGTAGCTACAATATAGATCTATATTTATATGGAGGAATTATGCATATCATAATTAAAAACTCGAGTGACAAACCGATTTATGAGCAGATTAAAGAACAATTGAAACGAGAAATTATCGAAGGCAATCTAAAGCCTGGCGACAAACTTCCGTCTATCAGATTTTTGGCAAAAGAACTTAGAATTTCTGTCATCACAACTAAGCGCGCATATGATGATTTGGAAAAAGAAGGCTTTATAAATTCTGTGCAGGGAAAGGGCAGTTTTGTTGCAGGCAGAAATCAAGACTTTATTCGTGAAGAGATTTTGCGAAAGATTGAAGGCCATCTTTTAGAGAGCATAAATCTCGCCAAGATTATAAATATTTCTCTCGATGAGCTCATAGATATTTTGAAACTTATGGAGGAAGAAAATGAACACAATTGAAATAAAAAATTTGACTAAGAACTTTAAAGACTTTAAATTGGGACCAATAGATCTTAATATTCCGAAAGGGAGTATCGTTGGCTTCATCGGCGAAAACGGTGCAGGCAAATCGACGACTATAAAGTTAATTTTGAACTTGCTCAATAAAGATAGTGGAGATATAAAAATTTTTGGAAAAAACTTGCATGAAAATCACAAAGAGATTATGAACGATATTGGCGTCGTCTTTGACGATTTAAATCTACCTAAGGAACTGGCTATTAAAGATTATTATTCTATTTTTAAGGGAATGTTTGAAAATTGGGACGAAGAAAAGTTCTTCTATTATATGAAAACTTTTCAATTGCCCGAAAATAGAAAAATTAAGGAACTCTCTCGTGGCATGAAAATGAAATTCTCTTTGGCGATTGCACTTTCGCATAATGCAAAGCTTATGATTATGGATGAACCTACATCGGGTCTCGATCCAGTCGCAAGAGATGAGATTTTAGATATACTCTTAGAATTTATACAGTCAGATGAAAATACTGTATTTATTTCTTCTCATATACTTACTGATTTGCAAAAGGTTGCCGACTATATCGCCTTTATTCATAAGGGGCAGCTGAAGTTTATGGAAGAAAAAGATGCTTTGACAGACGAGTTTGCAATTTTACAATGCGATAAAGAAACTGCCATCTCGCTTTCAAAGGCTGCAATAATTGGGAGAAAGAGTGGACAGTTTGGAGAAAAACTGCTCGTCAGAAGAGAACTTGTGCCAAGTGGCTTAGATTTAGAAAGGCCGAGTATTGAAGATATAATGCTATTTTTTATCAGAGGTGAGGGCAGATGAGTTCAATTATAAAAAAAGATTTAAAGTGGTTATTTAAAGCTTCTACAAAGCAGATTCTTCTCATATTTTTAATCATAATTGCTCAAGCTTTATTCTTTGGTAAAAAACTATTGCCTGCTTACGCAATGCCTATCATAGTTTTAATACTTATGGTGACTATAATAGGCTCCGATTTAGAGACAGAATTTGAAAAATTTTTGTTTTCAACGCCTATTTCTAAATTTGAATATGCTGGCTCAAAATTTATTTTGACATGGATATTTGCAGTATTTGGAGTAATTTTCGGCATAATGATATTTTTAATGAACAAATTTTATGCTCTATTAGAAATTAGCCATATCATAGCTGCGATGTTTGTTTTGCCGATACTAATGCTATCAATTTTGATTCCACTTTTTTATAAATTCGGAATACAAAAGGCAAGAATTATAATGTTTGGGACATATATATTATTATTTGGTTCTTTGTCTTTTATATCTAATATGGGAAATAATGATATATTTACAGAAATTTTAATCAAATATGGTCAAATTAAAATATCTCTATTTTTGATTATTATCACGATGTTAATTAGCTTAGTTTCTCTATTTATAACTACTAAAATTTTAAAAAGTAAAGAATATTAGGTGAGGATATGAATGCTTATATTAAAAAAGATTTGAATATGATTTTAAGAGGCGGAATTTTAAAATTTGCGGCACTTTTTGCATTAATCCCAATTATAGCATTAGCTTTTAAGGATAGCTTGGCAATTATTAGTTTTCTGCCTGTTATGAACTTAATAATGATTATAATGATGATTGTGAGTACAATAGGAACTGATTTGCAAGTTGGTTTTGAGAAATTTGCCTTCTCTTCTCCACTTACGAGATATGATTATATTTTTTCAAAATATCTAATGGCTTGGGTGATTAGTTTAATTCTTGCGACAATTTGTGCAATTATAGTTGTAGCATTAAAAATCCTGCCATTTAGTGAAATTTTCTTCTTTGTCGCTGCATTATTTAGTATGCCAAATATAATACTCGCAATTATGATTCCGCTTTTTTATAAATTCGGCATTAATAAAGCCAGATTTATAATTTTTGGAGTCTATATTCTAATTATGGGTTTTGGAGGAGTTTTTATGAGTCTTTTTAAAGACTTTGACATTTTTCGATTTTTGATCGATTTAGGTCAAATTAAAACAAGCTTATTATTTATAGCTTTTACTATGGTGCTAAGTCTAATTTCTCTTATGATTTCAAAAAAGATTTTAGAAAAGAATGAATATTAAAATGCCCAAATTATTGGGCGTTTTTTTCATAGCCATAAAGGCCTGTTTCTAGATAGTTTTTTAAATATAGATTGTCTTCTATCATATCTCTTCTTATCAATTCCCAATCTGCCTTATTTTTTAATAATATATCGAATGCGATCCAATTTATAAAGTTTTTAAAAATTCCTCTTCGCTTTCCAAATTCTTCAATATGAGTAAATTTACAACCTGACTCAGTTTTTTCAGCTATAAAATAGATATGAGCTAGTCCGGATTTGGCTTTAAATACTAATCTAAAACTATTTTCAGTTTTTATATGTTCAAGAATTTCTCCTTTTACATCGTAATTTATGCCGTCAACAATTTCAACAAATCTAATTTTATCGCCTTTTTCAAATCCGCCACTGAGCTTTTCAAATTCAGTATGATAGGGACTCCAGTCTACAAAATTTTTATCAAAATTTAAAAACCAAGAGTATAATTTATCGAGTGAACATTCAATTAAAATACTTTCTTCTAATCTAATCATAATATAAGCTAGCTTTCTATTTTTAGGTATATCATTTTTACCATATTAAAAATGTCTGATACTTTCATTTTTATCTTGGTCGAAAATTTGAGATTGGAATTATAATTTGCATACTTATAATATTTTTCCATCCTTAGTAATTTTATATTAGAGCTGCATTTATTTATTAAATAATTTGGATCATCTACTGAAAAATACATCAGAGCATCTTCACGATTCATTTTTTTCATATACTTTTGACTCTGCTTCAGACCGAAAGTAGAAACGGCATCGAAAACTAGATAAGCTGGAGCAATTTTTTGCAAATTATTTATAAATTCAACAATCTGTTCTTCTTCAAAATAATGAAATAGTCCAGCTGCAATTATCAGTTTAGATTTGTCTGAAATCTTTTTAACTTCATCAATCCAAGCATAATCGAACATTGAATAAGGCAGATAATTATCTCTAGTCTTTGGAGGCAGATAGTTTTTTCTTAGTTTTAATACTTCTGGAAAATCTAATTCAAACCAATTTGCTTTTTGATTGTCGTTTCTTTCATAAAGCGATTCCATTCCACAACCTAAATTTATAATTGAACCTTCGGGATTTTCATTTAGAAAATCTTTTATATAAAGATCCAAATTTTTAGAGCGCATGGCACTTGCGATATAAGTATATTCGTCTTGTTCAAATTTAGATTTTAAATTTTCGGGCAAATTTTCATAAATTTCAAGAGCTTTACTGTCATAAAAAAACTTTGGACAGTTTCTAGAACTATAAACTCTGCCTTCCATTGGCACAAATAGAGTTTCAGATACATCAGTGAGTTTAGACATTTTATCACCCTTTATCTTGTATTTTTAATTTAATATTAAATTTATCTATTATATTTTGTGGTGCTTTTAAGATATCTAATGTAAACTTTACAATATGCTTTGTCAAAGCATTTGAATCATTAAAACTGGTATTTTCATTGAATACATAATCATATACTAATTCACAAATTCCACCTACAATAAAGAAAGACAAATATTCTTTATTTCCATAATCTAACCAATCTAGCTTATTTAATCCTATATTCCATATTTCTATCATTCTCTTTTTAATTCTTTCTTGTAAATCTAATATAAAGAATTCATTTTCTAAGCTCTTATTTTTATTAATTGCAATAGCACTATCGTCTAAAGTTTTTATAAATATATCTATTGAGCCAATAAATCTGTCCTCTATATTTATAGATTCGTCTGAAAACAATAATTCTAAGCTATGAATATAGTCCTCAATATAGTTTTCCATTATTTGTTGATATATATCTTCTTTCGATTTGAAATAATAATAAAATACGCTCGGTGAAACTGAACGCTTACCAACTTCATCTAAGATATTTTTAATTGATGTATTTGCATAACCTTTTGTAAAAAATAATATACGAGCTGCGTTTAGAAATTCATTTTTTCTATTTTCAGAATCTGTCTTTGGTCTTGCCATAATAATCTCCTAGTTTATAGAATGGTATTCTATAAATAATATATCATTTTATTTTTATACTGTCAATTACAATATAAAAAAAGAGATCAATCTAAGATTGACCTCTTTCAAATTTAATTTTACTTTTTAACTGATTTTACAATTGTAAGAAGAATTACAGCGCCTACTACAGAAATAAAAACACTGTATAGATTGAAGCCAGATACTGTGCCCCATTTAAATACATTTGAAGCTATAAATCCGCCAATCATTGCGCCTAAAATACCAACTATGATATTTGTCAAAATACCCATTTTAGGATTGTCGCCTGTGATCATGCTAGCAATCCAGCCAGATATTCCTCCTACAATAAGCCAAGATAAAATACCCATTATTAAAACCTCCTCAAACTTAATCGGTATAAAATTAATATAAAATAGATGTCTATCAATATTTATTATATACCCTTAGGCTTTTAAAAATAACATTTACATATCGAATATGAATCATAAGCAATACATATAATACGATTGTACTAAAGTTATTATACTTTTAAAAATCCATTGATTATTCTTTGCTCTGCCTCTTCTTCAGTCAAGCCGAGGGTTTGAAGTTTTATTATTTGTTCGCCAGCAATCTTTCCAATTGCCGCTTCGTGTATGAGCATTGCATCGGGATGGTTTGCAATTAATTCTGGCGTAGCATCAACTTTGGCATTGCCAACTATTATTGCATCACAAGCGCTGTGACCGGTGCATTTATTATTGCCATTTATGGTGCTCTTATACTTCTGATAGGAATTATCTTTGGCAACGGAGCGTGAAATTAAGGTTATGCCTGCATCTTTTCCTTCTACATCCATATTGAAATTAGTTTCTGTATATTGATCTCCTTCAGTCATTAAATTTTCTTTTATGATAAGCGTTGCTCCTTCGTAAAGTTTGCCATCTGTATCTCTTACTGAATGATCTACGCCTCCAATTTGAGAAGTTATCATTTCGAGATAACCATTTTTTTCAATTTCACAATAAGTCTTTGGATCTATTATGGCTTCTCCTTTGCCATTTCCGATTCCAATATGCCTTTCAAGATATGTTACATGAGCTCCTTCGCCCACGAAGAAACGATGCACTCCAGCATGTTTTGATTTTTCATCTCCATCAACGTGAACGCCGCAACCTGCCACTATGCGCACTTTGGCATTTTTTCCTATGTGAAAATCATTATAGACTAAATCATCTACATTGCTTTTAGTTATGCAAGCTGGAATGTAGACCACTTCGTCTTTTGTATTTTCTTTTATATAAATATCGATGCCAGATTTGTCTGTCTTTGGCTCGATTCTTACCGTATCTGTTGAATGTTTAGCAGCGCAGCCTCCATTTACGCGAATATTGAATGCGCCTTTTGGCAAGCCGTCTAAATCTGAAACTGTCTTTATTATTTCATCTGCTATTTTTTTTGTATTACTATCCATTAATTTCACTCCTTTCTTTAGTATATTCACAGTAATTTGTACTTGAATATAAACGTTTTAAAATTTCATCTCTGGTGGAAAAATCTTCGATTGTGCCATTATCTAATAAGGCGATTCGGTCTGCAATTTCTAAAATTCTCTCTTGATGCGAAATTATTATTATCGTGCCGTCGAGCTGAGATTTCTTTTGCTCAAATACATTTATCAGATTTCCAAAAGACCATAAATCGATACCGGCCTCTGGCTCGTCAAACACATATACTCTTGCATCTCTCGAAAGTGCAGTAATGATTTCAATACGTTTTATTTCGCCTCCTGAAAGCGATGTGTCCACTTCTCTGTCTATATAATCATTTGTGCATAAGCCCACAGTCGATATCATTTCACAAGCTTCGGAGCGCTTTAATTTTTTGCCCGAAGCCATTTCTAAAAGATCTCTCGTAGTTATGCCTTTGAATCTGACTGGCTGTTGAAAACCATATGCAATGCCTTTTCTGGCTTTTTCAGTAATGCTAAGATCTGTTATATCTTCTCCGTCTAGTAAGATTTTGCCGCTAGTTGGACTTTCAACTCCTGCGAGTATTTTTGCTAAAGTCGTTTTACCGGCTCCATTAGGTCCAGTTATTACTACCATTTCTCTTTTATCAAATCTTATATTTATATCATGTAAAATTTCTCTGCCATTAGGCAATTTAAAACCTACATTTTGTAATTCTAACATTTCTATACTCCTTCTATCTCAATTGCTGATTATCTTTTCAAGTATTTAATACCCAAAAATTAAAGGTTTAAATGAAGTTATAATCTAAATGGCGATGTTTCTTTAGAATCATTTGACTAATTTTAGTTGCAATGATATTCTTTTTTTAAGAACTAAAGGTATTAAAATTTTGGAGGTAGGAATGAAAAGACTTTTGACTATTGCAGGTTCAGATTGCTCTGGCGGAGCGGGGATTCAGGCAGATTTAAAAACATTTAGTGCATTAGGTACATTCGGCATGAGTGTAATCGTTTCTGTTGTGGCAGAAAACACATCGCGTGTGGTTTCAGTTCAAAATATTGACAATCAAATAATAAAAGACCAAATTATGTGCATTTATGAAGATATTGGAACAGATGCAGTGAAAATTGGAATGCTTGGAAGCAAAGATATTATGTTGCAAGTTAAGCAGTCACTGTTGGAATATAGGCCAAAAAATATCGTCTTAGATCCAGTTATGTATGCAAAAAATGGATATCCTCTAATGGATGTCGAAAATATTGAAACACTTATAACTGAACTTGTGCCAATTTGTGATGTATTGACACCAAATATTCCAGAAGCTGAACATATTAGCGGCATGAAAATTGAAACTGAAGAAGATATGATGGAAGCGGCAAAAATAATTTACAAAATGGGAGTTAAGAATGTATTAATCAAAGGCGGACATTCAAAAGGAGATGCGACAGACATTCTCTACGACGGAAAAGAATTTTATCGCTACACGACTAAGAGAGTCCATACTAAAAATACACATGGAACTGGTTGCACACTTTCAAGCGCAATTGCAACATTTTTGGCCAAAGGAGAAAGTATTTCAGACGCAATAAAGCATGCAAAAGAGTATGTGACAATGGCGATAGAAAATTCACTGGAGATTGGAAAGGGCAATGGCCCGACAAATCATTTTTATGGACTATATAAAAAGGCGGGGATATTATGATGTTAAAAAGCTTTAATGATTTTGATTCACCACTTATTCACCATATAACCAATTATGTCAGCGCAAATGAGAGCGCGACTGCTTGTTTGGCTGTGGGCGGAAATCCAATTATGGCTGATGATGTGGCAGACGCTCCATATTTTACAAAAAAGGCAAAGGCGCTAGTATTAAATATGGGAATTTTTAGTGCCAGCAAAGAAAAGGCGATGATACTGTGCGATAAAATTGCGACTGAAAGAGGCATTCCAATAGTCTTAGATGCAGTTGCAATTGATATTTCAGAGCGCAGAATGAAAACATTTAGAATGCTTATGAAGCGCAAAAAAAATAAATTGGTCAAAATGAATAGATATGAATTTGATGAACTTTTGAGACTATCAGATCTATATAAATACGACTATAAATTGCGTGAACAACTAGTTTGTGCGTTAGCCAGAAAATATGGCGTTACAATTGTTGTTACGGGCAAAAGAGATATAATCTCAGATGGAACTAAAACCATAAGCCTAAACAATGGCACAGAACTTTTAAACAAGCGTACGGCAGTAGGTGGAATGGTTTCAACTTTAATTGCAACTATGGCCACTTATGAAAAAGATTTGACAGAAGCTGCAGTTTGGGGTCTTTCTTTGATAAATTGTGCTTCGGAAATTGCCGAACAAAAGATGGAAGAAGAAGGCGGCGGAATGAGCAGCTTTAACACATATTTGATTGATGAGATTTATAATATGGATATGGAAAGATTGAAAAAACTTATTAAGAGAACTGATCATTAAAATTTTTGGCGATAGATTTATTCTATCGCCAAAATTTTTAAAAATATAAATATGCATATACGATTGTGGCTAGACCTAATGCCATTTGAATTACAAAGAAAATTAGTGAAAGCTTCTTATAATGCTCGAATTCTTTTTTTTGACGCGCAGTCATTTGAGAATCATATTTTTTTCGGGCAAGTAGATATAAAAGCAGACCACTGCCATTTTGTGCCGTTACCGAAAGAAAACTTATGAGTTTTTTATGCTTAAAACCACGGCTTTCAGCGTCAATTTTTATCATATTGTAAAGATTATAAACGAGACCAATTGTAAAAATAATTAAGCCTATAATTATTATTCTAAATATTATATTCATATTCAGCTCCTTTAAATTAGATAGATAAACATTATACCTGCTAAAATATTCATTGCCGAATGAAAACAAGCGCTATAAAATATTGAATCACCACTTTCTTTTGTGAGCTTTCCAAAATAATAAGCCACTAAGAAAATAAAAACACTTATTAAAACTATATCAAATAGCTGAAATTGCAACATACCAAGTATATGGATAGCTGCAAAAATTAAAGCTTGAACAATATTTGCAATTTCAAATTTCAGATGAGATTTTAGCACATTCAACAAAAATCCTCGAAACACCATTTCCTCTAGTACTGCTGTTCTAATAATTGATTGGATTATAAATATTAAAACTGTCGATAGACTAAAGCCATATTTATTAAAAGCCAATTTTCTAATATCTTCAAATTCAGTAGTATATTTTCCCAGCGAATAAGTTCCTAAGATTATATAAATCACACAGATTATAGATAATTTAATCAAAGTCTTTTGATTAGCTTTCGTTTGCGGTTTTATTCCAAGAAAAGCTTTAAAAGTAAAAGTTTTTCTATAAAATAATAAATATACTACTAAAGGTATTATTAAAAACAGAATTATTTGAAAGATTGTATTTTTTATTAATTCAATAAGCATTTTTTCACCTAAAACATCTTTATAATATTGAAAAAAATTACGCCACTTGAAATCATAATTATACTAATAAATATAATGGGCAATAATTCATTGTCTGTATAAAAAATTTGCGTAATTATAAATCCTACAATCATAATTAGAATATTTATTAGTATTGCTATTATGAGTTTCTTATTCGATTTTACTATATTGGTACTTTCATCTAGATGTTTTATCATCTTTTCATCTCCTTTTAACAGCAAGTCTAAGGATATATTATAAATATCACTCAATTTAATCAAACTCACAATATCGGGTAGTGATTTATCATTTTCCCAATTAGAAATAGTCTGTCGACTTACGAAAATTTTCTGAGCAATTTCTTCTTGTGTGAATTTGCAATTGTTTCTCGCCATTTTTAATTTTAATCCTAAATTCAAATTTGGCCTCCTTTGAACCTAAATTCATAATAACAAATACTTTCTCGATTATACATCAAAAGGCTTAGACATTACACAGAAAACATTGAAAAAGCCCATGTCAAAATGCTTTGACATAGGCTTTAAATACTTATTTTAAGCGGTTATTCACGCTGCTTTAAAATTTCATTTGTGTCTATTTTTTTGATTTTTCTATAGATTAAACTGCTTACGATTATATAATTTATTAAAATGGCAAAAAATATTATTGCTAAAACCCAAAGTGGAGCTTCGGTATCAAAGCTAGCGGCGACATTTGAAACCAAATATTCAAATAGCATATCCATAATTTTCTTAGCCAAAAATATCGAAATCAAAGTTCCAACTACTATAAACGGGAAATTGACATCTAGATATAGAGTTTTAATTTCTCTATCACGATAGCCAAAAATTTTGAACATTGCCATTTCCACTTTCGAGCGATCGACCATTATTTTTATTAATTGATACATTATAGTAAAGATAATTAATATTGCAGAAATTATTAGCATCTTAATCACTGGCAAGTTTTCTCTTATAAAGACTTCGGCGGCTACTTTGATGTCGGAATAGGTAGTCACACTATAGAGTCTCGCCGGATCTATGCCTAAATCACTATTTGAATAGACTACATTATAATAATCCTTAGGCTTATCGAAAAGCTCAAGCGCTGAATCATAGTCCATAAACGCCGTCAGTCCGATAGAATAATCTACGATTTCAGTAACTGTAAAGCCATAGTCTATCTCAGCAATTTCATCAGATAAGACGAATTTATCGCCAATTTTGAGATGATATTTTTTCGCCATCGAATCTGATATTGTTAGTTCATTTTTCTTTTTAGCATTAAATTTTGGAAAATAATTGTTTTCGCTTTCGATTGCAATAATATTGACATCCATATTGTAGCCAAGTCTAGGCTTTTTGAGCGTTTTGACGAAGGCCTTAGTGCCGCCTTTGGGTACCTCTTTTTCAGGATATTTATACATATACATATGCGAAAATTTTGCATCTTCAATATTTCTATCATGCATATTTGAACAAAATATCGCAGAATTAAGCCCCATAGATAATAGCAAAAGTGCTATAAAAATTCCGCCAATGACTGCAAATACACTGCGTTTTTCTTTCCAAAACTGCTTGAGTCGAAATGTCTTTATAAAGCCTTTATTAGATAGAAATTTGGGCATTTCTATTTCTGAGACTTCCTTCTCATTGCGTAAAAGTGAGAGTGTCGGGCGCTTAAACTTCTTGTATATAGTTAGCCAGTTTACTACAAAGGCGATTATTACTGGCATTACAAGCGCATAGATTGTGATTGGAATTGTGGCTTTCATTGGAACTAATGGTATCGAAAAATAACCAGAATTAACACGATAATATCTTTGCATTCCAATCGGAGTAATTGAAAGCAAAAAGCCCAATAGACCTCCGATAAATGATAGTATGACGGGCAATGTCGTATAAGTTAAAATCAGCTCATTTCGACGTAGACCTAGCGCAAAGAGCGTTCCAATTATACTGTTTTCTCGCTCAATTGAATCGGTAACAAAAATTGAAAGCACATACATTATCATAATCATTATAATTATGCCCGCAAATATTCCAGTATGTAGATCTATGCTAATATTGTCAAGTGAACCGCCTATTCGACGATTGCTTTCTCTTTCAACGAAGCTGTTTAGATTTTCGATTTCAGTTGGAAAATATTCATCTACAATTTTTTCGCTCTCATTAGCAAAATCTTCTATATTTGCATTAAATTTTTTAAATTCACTGTCGATTTTGCCTACACCTGCGATATATTCTCTTAGACCTTTTGCAAATTCACTTGCGCCAAATTGAGAGAGTACTGGGTTTATGCTTTCAAGATTTTCTAAAAGCACTGGGGAGTTTTTATCTAAATCTTTTATTGCATTTTTAAAATCATTGCTCGCCGATTTTAATTTTTCAGTGCTATCTAAGATTTCAGTCCTATCTTTTGTCAAATCGTCATACATTTCTTTAAAATACTTGTCGGAGACTGAATTTGGATCAATTGTTATTTTTTTCAATTCAGTTTTTAATTCTTGATTCGTAATTTTTTCGCCTAATAGATATGAATATACATATTCTTCGGCTTTAAGCGAAGTATTTTCGCTCTTTAGGCTTTCATAAGCTTTGGCAGTCAAAAATGCAGTGCCAAATGATTTGGAGCTTGCAGCAACGTCTGATAGCTCCTTTAAAACTGTGTCGTAATCAGGACTTGAAACTGTTCCGACAAGTGTAAATTCAAAATTACCTAGTCGAATTTTATCGCCAAGCTTTAGTCCGTGCTTTTTAACAAAAAGTTGTTCCAATGCAATTTCATCAATATCTTTGGCAATTCTGCCCTTATTTATCGCTAATCTATTTATATTTTCACGATTTTTATAGGCGCGCAAAACTGCATTCTCGTAATTAAATTCGAGAAAGAAATTAGGCTCGACAATTATATTTTTTGACTCTAGCTTTTCAATCTCTCTATCACTTAGGGGCAAAAAGACTGAAAAATGGCCGTCCTCAAGTTTATTATCGATTTGTGCCTGTTTTATGCCCTCAATTGCATTTACTGATGAGCCCAAAATGCTTGTAACCAAGAATATGGCGATAGCAATTAAAAATATTAGTGAAAAATATTTTAGGATATTTTTATAATCTCTAAAAAATCTTCTTAACAATATATTTCTCATATTAAACCTCAAAGTTCAAGTTCTAATGCCGAAACTAAATTATCATTTTTTATTATACTTTCAACTTTGCCGTCTCTTATGCGCAAAACTTTGTGGCACATTTTGCTGATGGCTTCATTATGGCTGACTATTAGCATAGTCGTTTGATATTTCTCGTTAATATCCTCTAATAGCTTCAGTATATTCATAGATGATTTTGTATCTAGCGCCCCTGTAGGTTCATCGCATAGTAAGAGTGCTGGATTTTTTACTAAAGCTCTGGCTAAGGAACAGCGCTGTTGCTGTCCTCCCGATATTTGAGCTGGATATTTATTTTTATGAGCGCTAAGCTCTAAAATATCCAATAGTTCTTCGATATTTAACGATTCTTTTGATAGATATTTGCAGACTTCTATATTTTCTTTGACTGTAAGATTTGGCACTAGATTATAAAATTGAAATACAAAGCCCAAATTTTTTCTTCTATATTCTACTAATTCTTTTGGCGACATATTGTCAATTCGCAGTTTATCGAGCGAAATTTCGCCACTGTCAATGGAATCTAATCCTCCGATTACATTCAAAAGTGTTGACTTGCCCGAACCTGATGGTCCCAAGATTAAGCATCTTTCACCTTTATCGATATCTAAATCGACAGAATTTAAAACTTTTTGTTCATAAGCACCTTGTCCGTAAGATTTATGAACATTTTTTACGCTCAAATACATATTTATGCCTCCAATCAATTATAATAAATGATTTAAAATATTGCCTTTTCAATTAAATATTACTTAATTAATCTTCTTATATCAACTCAATTTTTTACTAATTTGACCAATTATCAAAGCTTCATAATATATCTAAAATTATTAGTATTTTATTAAAATTAAGCATCAAATATTAAAAATAATCTATATGAGATAGAATCTTTCTATAATTTTTAGCTAAAAAAATATATATAATTGTATCTTTGATAATAATATATATTTCCCTCCAGATAGAGCTTTTTAATCTCTCTATTTCATAGCCAAATATTTTGAACATAAATATTTTAATTATAAAGCGTTCAATCATAATTTTAATATTCGATAGATGAGAATAAATAGCTTGCGATCTCTTTTTAAATTTAGACTGTTTAAGAAATTTTTAAAATTTTAATAATCAAAATTTTATGGTATAGTAAACTTATAGTATGTCAATATACGATGCGATTAAAATCTAGTTTATATATTTAAGGAGGTATAATTTTGGAAAACTTGCTAGATCAAATTAAAGAAATAGTTAAAGAAAAGCAGCCTATCTTTGAAGATATTGCAAATTTCTTATGGCAAAATCCTGAAACGGGACTCGTAGAATATAAATCGAGTAAAAAAATTATCGAAGTTATGAGAGAAAACGGATTTGAAGTAGAAGAAAGTGTAGATGATATTGAAACTGCATTTATAGCGAGCAAAGGGAGCGGCAAGCCAATAATTGGAATTTCATGCGAATACGACGCTCTACCAGGCTTAAGCCAAGATTCAGAAAAAACAGAAAAATGTGCAATTGAAGGACAAAATGCTGGCCATGGATGCGGACATAATCTATTAGGTAGTGGTGCAGTTGGTGCAGCTTTAGTCGTGGCCGAATATCTGGACAGAAACAATTTGGAAGGTACTGTAAAACTTTTAGGTACGCCGTCTGAAGAAAGAGATGCTTGCAAAGCATTTATGGGCAGAGACGGTTATTTTGATGATTTAGATTTTGCATTAACTTGGCATCCAGAATCGTTTAACGGAATTTGGGATGGAGGCTCACTTGCAAATACTATTGCAGTCTATAATTTTAAAGGTCGCTCGGCCCATGCCGCGGCAGCGCCACATTTGGGCAGATCGGCTCTTGACAGTGCAGAACTTATGAATGTGGGCGTAAATTATTTGAGAGAACATGTAGTTGATGATGCCAGAATCCATTATTCATATTTAGATGTGGGTGGGCGCGCGCCAAATGTAGTGCAATCAACAGCAAGTGTCTATTATTTTATCCGAAGTGCAAAAATTGAAGATTCGACAGAAATTTATGAGCGCATAAATAATATTGCAAAAGGAGCTGCCATGATGATGGGCACGACTGTAGATATTGATTTGAAAGTTGCAATTGCAGACTATCTACCGAATTTGACACTTTCTCAAGTGCTTTATGAGTCGATTCAAGAATTTGGACTGCCAGATTTTGATAATGAAGATTTTGAATTGGCAAAGAAATTTTATGACTCTTTAGAAGAAGGCACTAAAAACAGCGGCAAAAACCGTATGTATAAACATTTTGAAAAAGAAGAAGCCGATGAGATGATAGAAAAGAGATTGGCAACTGGGCTCAATAAATTCACGGGAGATTATGGCGAAGGCCAAGTAATTTCATCAGATGTGGGTGAGCTTAGTCATTATACACCAACTGCGCAAATGTTTTTGGCAGCTGCAGCAATAGGTACACCTCTACATTCTTGGCAAATGACTGCACAAGCTAATACGAGTATAGGGAAGAAAGCACTCTATTCAGCAGTCGGAGCATTGGCGCTCACAGCTGTGAAAGTTCTACACAGCCCTGAAATTATTGAAAAAGCCAAAAAAGAACTTCACGATGCTATTGGAGATTATAAATCGCCAATACCAAAAGATGTTAAGCTTAGAGATCCAAAAGTAGAACAATAGATTTTTTTAATAATTGCAATTTATGTCAGATATATCAGCATAAAGAATTAAAAGCCCGCAATATAGGTATAAAGCGGGCTTTTAAAATATAAATTTTTAATTGTCTGCGGCTTTTTCTTCTTTAGTACGAAGTAGCCCAAATTGAATTGTTACGACGGTAAACACAATTAATGCAAATAGATAGAATGAATATTTTAAGACTTCAATAGGTGAAACACCTGCAAGTCCAGTAACTATAAGCATACCTCCGTCATGTGGACACATTGCCAAAAATGCACAGGCAAATATATCGAGTAATGAAGCAAGTCTTTTTGGTGCAATATGATAAGTAAAACCTATTTCTTTTGCAATAGGAGCGCTTATTATAATTGCCAAGGTATTGTTTACAAGAGAAATTGAAAGTACGCCAGATAAAAATGCAATTCCATATTCGGCGCCTTTTCTGTCTTTAATGCGAGAAGTAATCTTTTCAATGAGCCATTCAATTCCGCCATAATATTTAATAAGGCCAATTAAACCAGAAATTAAAATTGCGATAATAGTTATACTCATCATGCCTTCCATTCCACCACCGATGGCTTGAATCCATTCTATAAATGTTACGCTTCCCGTTGCAAAGCCAATTATTCCAGTCATAATTATGCCGATAAACAATACTCCGGCAACATTTACTCCAGAAAGGGCAGTGATTAAAACTAATATATAAGGCAAAATTTTAATTAAGCTATATTCTAAATCGCCTGAAATCTCAGCAGCATCGCCCATAATGCCATAAAGCACCATTGCCACAATTGCTGCAGGCAGAGCAATCAATAGATTCATTTTAAATTTGTCACGCATTTCGGCACCCACCCCTTGAGTTGCTGAAATTGTCGTGTCAGAAATGATTGAAAGATTGTCGCCAAAATATGCGCCACCAATTACTGCAGCACAAGCAATTGCAAGATTCATATCAGTTTTTGAGGCCACTCCAATAGCAATCGGCGCCATGGCTGCAATTGTGCCCATCGATGTACCAATTGCCGTAGAAATAAAACAGCTAATCATAAATACACCAGGCACCAAAAGTTGAGCAGGAATAAAAGTTAGACCTAAATTCACAACGCTATCAACTCCACCCATCGATCTTGCAGCGCCTTGAAAACCGCCGGCCAAAAGATAAATAAGTCCAATGAGCATAACGCCTTTATTGCCTGCGTTTTCAGAAAATACTTCCACCTTTGTATCGAAACAGACACCACGGTTCATAATTAAAGCAATTCCAATACCAATTAGCAATGCCACATGTCTTGGAAATTGGCTAAAAGCACTGTCTACTCCCTTATTAGTAAAGTAAAGACCGCTGCCAATATAGAGCAGCAAGAAAATTAATAGTGGGATAAAAGATAAACCACCTAAATTTTTTAAAACATCTTTTTTCTTTTTCATAAATTTACCTCCTTAATATTTGTACTAAATAAAATATGAAGTTTATATAATCATATTATGGCAAAATAATTATATCATATAAACTATAAATCACACCATTAGAAATACTTATTAAAAAGTAAAAGTTCTTTAGAAAAATCATCGGGATACAAAATCTCTACAGTTTCAAATTTTTTCAAATCACTAAGCCATCTATAAGAAATAAAATCAAATGTATTATATGAAAAACTAATATTCATATCTCTATCTTCATCTATGAAAGTTTTTGCATAATTTGCAATCGCTTCAAAATCAGCTTCTTTGAGATTTTTTTCAATTGTAAAATTTAACGAAGGAATATCTAAGATTGCTGGAACTAATCGAATATACAAAATATTTAGATCTTTCATCTTTTCATATTCAAAATTTTTAAAAATGTTTGAAAAATTTTCAAAAGATTCTGAGGTAACAATATTCAAAACTTCATTTCTAATAATATAATTACTAGTATTCTCTGAAATGCTTTTATTAAAAATACTCTGCTCAAAAAAATTGTCAAAATCATTTTCTAAAAGTTCTATATAAATTTCATCTAATGAATTGTTTAAAAAAGTTATTTTGTAATGACCTTCAAAATTTTCATAAGTTAAATTTACAGAATCTGTGAGTTCTAATAAGAGCTCATCAGATAGATCTATATCCGAGTTTTCATACTTTGTATCTTTAATTATAAAACTAATATCATCAGTTTTAATTTCAGTCACAAGTTCATAAAAGCCGTCTTTCGTTGTAATATCTCTAATCTGAGAAATTGTTTCATAAAATTTAGATTTATCATCAATTTCTATCGATAAAGAAAGTTTCACAGCACCATCTAAATTGGAAATCTTTTTTGAAGTCGATTCAATATTATCTAATTTAGAAATTTCATAAAGCATCTGAGAAGCATCACGATCGGCATTTTTAGCCGTAATAAAACCGCAAGCTGAAAGAACTGCGACAAGGATTATAAAAATTATAACGAGCTTTTTATAATTCATAAAAACCTCCAGTTTAACAATTTAATGTGTTATAAATTATTTTATCACAGAATTTTAGAAAATATTATAATTTTTTTCAAACTTGAATAAAAAAATATTATTTTTAGAGATTTATGTGA
This sequence comes from Tissierellia bacterium, assembly GCA_030537765.1. GTDB lineage: Bacteria > Bacillota > Clostridia > Tissierellales > Peptoniphilaceae > JAUNVH01. Next base: position 38,853 of record JAUNVH010000009.1, read on the forward strand.
TAAGTAAAAATATTTTAAACTGTTATTTGTTTTAAATTCAAAGATTTATTCTATACTTAAAAATCAATTTTGAAATCAAAATGCAATTTATCTTGCGCGAACTTCAGTAACTGCGTTATAATCAAATGAACAAATAGTAAAAAATTAGAGGTGTATAATGAAGCGGGCTTGGGCGGAGATTGATTTAAAAAAATTAGAACATAATTTAGATTTTGTGAAGAGTAGATTGAAAAAAGACACTATATTTATGGCAGTAGTTAAAGCCAATGCATATGGGCATGGAGCTGTTAAAGTTGCTAAATTTTTAAACAAAAAAGGCATTGAGCATTTTGCAGTTGCAAATTTAGATGAGGCAATAGAGCTTAGAAAAGCTGATGTTTTGGGCGAAATTTTAATTTTGGGATATACTGATGAAGACGATGCCAAAATTATGGCCAAATACGATTTGACGGGAAATATCGGATCTTTTGAACAAGCTAAAAAGATTTCGAAAGCTCTCGGTGAGAATTTTAATAAAGTCAAATATCATATATCTGTAAATACAGGGATGAACCGTTTAGGCTTTAATACAGATGATAAAAGCATAGAAGAAATTGCAAAAGTGTATGATATGGATAATATCAAAATCGTCGGAATTGGAAGCCATTTGCTAGAGTCATATGCATATGATGATTCTATTTCGTATGAACAAATTGGAGAATTTGATAAATTCTTAAAATCTTTGAAGAAGCTAATCAATAATTTAGGCGTGATTCATATGACAAATAGCTTTGGTGCACTCTATATACCAAAAAGCCATTACGATATGGTGCGAGTAGGCAGCGTGCTTTTTAATCTTGCTCCAAAAATATTTATGAGAAATGGAGACGAAAAAAATGTTTTGGGTGTTCTTTCTCTAAAAGCTAATATCGTAAATATACGTCAGATTAAAAGAGGAGAGACAGTCGGCTATGACAGAACTTTTACTGCTAAGAGAGATTCTAAAATTGCAGTCATACCTCTAGGTTATGTCGATGGCATTTATAGAAAACTTGAAAATAATGGACGCGTTATTGTAAATGGAGAATATTGTGATATCGTGGGTGCAATCTGTATGGACAGTTTTATGATTGATATTACCGATGTGAAAAATGTAGAAATTGGGACGACTGCTACAATCGTGGGTACAGACGGAGATAAAACTATTGATATTCACGAACAAGGAGAGCGCTCGGGCTCGAATGAATGCGCATTTTGCACGAGACTTGGCAGACGAATAAAATTTGAATATAAAAATTTTGAATAAGTTGATAAAAGAGTTTCTATATAATTATATTAGAAACTCTCTTTGATTTCATGATGTATAAAAGCTCTTTTTTTTATTCATACATATTGATACTAATAATTAAAGACCTTCGATGTTATATTTAAGATAAGAATGAAGAGAATATATTATGGAGGTAATTATATGAGTAAAGAAAGAATGGGATTAAATACTAGATTATTACATGAAGGCAGTTCGAAAGACAGTCTTTGTGGTGCACACGTTACGCCAATATATCAGACTACAACTTATGTTTTTGATAATATTGAAGAAGCAATTAGACTAAATCAAAATCAGGACCAGGGTTTTACTTATACGAGATTTGGAAGCCCGACACAACATGAATTAGAAAATAAAATTGCGTTACTTGAGAATGCAGAGGCAGCTCTTGCTGTAGGATCTGGAATGGCTGCTATCACTACAGCTCTTTTAACTTCTTCCAAAAAAGGAGGACATATGATTGTTCCAAATATTGTTTATGGATGCACATATGCTTTTTTTGAACAATTATTACCAAAATATGGTATTGAAGTAACCTATGTAGATCCAGGTAACTTAGAACAGATTGAGGCAGCTATTAAAGAAAATACTACGACAGTTTATGTTGAAACGCCTGCAAATCCAACTCTAAATATTACTGATATAGAAGCCGTTTCAAAGATTACTAAAGCAAATAATTTGACGATGATTGTAGATTCGACATTTGCATCGCCTGCACTTCAAAATCCGATTACACTTGGAGCAGACGTAGTTGTGCATAGTGCTACTAAATACTTGTGCGGACATGGCACGGTGGTTGCAGGAGTTATTGCAGGTTCTAAAGAATTTGTTGACAAGGCAAGATTTCCATATCTTCAAACTTTAGGTGCTGTTATTTCGCCATTTGATGCTTGGCTTTTAATGTTGGGAATGAAAACCTTAGGTGTTAGAATGAAAGCTCATTGCGAAAATGGGCTCGCAGTTGCAAAGTTTTTAGAAGAACATCCTTTAGTAGAACGAGTTTATTATCCAGGGCTTGAGTCTCATCCTTCGCATGAAATTGCCAAAAAACAAATGAAAGGCTTTGGAGGCATGATGAGCTTTGATATTAAAGGCGGAATTGAAGCTGGAAAAATATTTATGAATTCTGTAAAAGTATTTTCTTTGGCGACTAGTTTGGGAAATATAGATTCATTAGTTCAACATTCACCAACTATGAGTCATTTCGATATGAGTAAAGAAGAAAGAGAAAAAGTAGGAATAAAAGACGGACAAGTCAGAGTGTCAGTTGGAATTGAAGATATTGATGACCTAATTAACGATCTCTCACAAGCATTAGATGAAGTTAAAAAGGCAAATCTATAAAACAGTAAACGCAGCGAATATTCGCTGCGTTTTAGTTATTAATATGCGAGCCATCCTCCGTCTACGACGATTGTGGTACCGTTTATAAATCTGGCATCGTCGGAAGCTAAGAATGCATAAATTTTTGCAATTTCTTCTGGAGTTCCTGTTTTTGAGAACATCTTAAATCCAGCCATGAGTTTATCTAATACTTTCATATCTGGATCTTTGACTTTTGTTCCAATTTCTGTAGAAATGCTTCCTGGAGCAATTGCCACGCAGCGGATTCCATCATCAGAATAGGTGTATCCAATGTTCTTAGTCATACCTACAACTGCATGTTTTGTGGCAACATAGCCCAAGCCTCCGCGCATTCCTTGAAGGCCGCCAACCGATGCAGTGTTTAATATCACGCCACTTTTGTTTTTGAGCATAGTAGGGAGTACTGCTCTAGTAACTCTCATAACTCCTGTGACATTTACATCAAAGATCTTATCCCAAATCTCATCAGTCATCTCGCCTGCCGATTTATAATTGTCTAATACGCCGGCATTATTTATTAATATATCGATTGTTTTGCATTCATCTAATGCCAATTTTACAGCATTATCAATATCAGCTTGGCTTGTGACATCGCCTTTTACGGCAAAAATTTCGCCGGGATAATCTTTTGTTTCAGTTTTCAGCTGCTCTAATTTTTCAAGTCTTCTTGCCATTGCAAAGACTTTGGCACCCTCTTTTGCAAATTCTTTACCTATCTCATAGCCAATTCCAGAGCTTGCACCCGTAAGCAATACGATTTTATTTTCTAATTTCATTAAAATTCCCCTTCCTTTTAAATATATTGTTTTTATAAACTGATTCTCATATTTTAAATACCCCAATGACTTATCTAATACACAATATTTAAAAAATTTAATATAAATCAAATAGAACTTGAACTTTTATGAGCTAATAAGTTATACTTTAATCAAGTGATAATTGTAATAGTAAAACTAATAAGGAGAAAATATGTTAGAATTTAGAAAAGATTTTTATGCTGACTTAAGAATCGAATACGATTTTGAAACTGAAATCATATTTTTAGACGGTGAACTTAATCAGAATAAATACGGTGTAAAAATTGGCGCATTTATTCGAGTTTTTGACGGAGAGATGTGGTACTATTCGAGCACGACCGATGTGGAAAACCTCAATAGTCATCTGAAAAAACTCTATAAGCTGGGCAAGCCTAATAAAAATATATTAGAAAATCCCATTGTCAAGAATTTTGAAATACACAAAGGTGAATTTTTGAAATTTAAAGATTCGACTGTGCAGAATATAAAAAATGAAAAAAAGATTTCACTTTTGAAAGACTATTTAAAAGTGTATGACGATTTTCCAGAAATTTTATCTCATAAAGATTATTATAAAGACAAATATAAAATGACTCATTTTGTATCAAGTCTCGGTTCAGATTTGAAACATGATACTCAATTTTTGAATTTGGTATTTACTCATAATGTGAACTTGGGCGAAGCTCCTTTTAATGGAATGGTTACACTTTCTGGCAGGAATATTGAAGAATTGAAAAATCGAAAACAAGAAATAATTTCTGAATTTAGAGAAGATATTGAATATGCAAAGAATGCAGTGAAAGTTAATCCGGGAAAATATACATGCGTTTTGTCGCCAATAACGGCCGGTGTTTTTGCGCATGAATCTTTTGGACATAAAAGCGAATCAGATTTTATGATTGGCGATGAAACTATGTTAAAAGAATGGGAGATTGGCAAAAAAGTAGGTTCAGATATTTTGAGCATTGTGGATTCGGGCGATATTTTAGATGCGGGCTTTATGCAGTTTGACGATGAGGGCAATAAGAGCAAAAAGACTTATCTTATTAAAAATGGAATTTTAAAGGGCAGACTTCACAATTCATACACTGCTTCGTATCTAGATGAAGATATAACTGGCAACGGCCGTGCAGTTAGTTTTGAATTTGAGCCGATTGTAAGGATGACAAATACTTATATTGAATCAGGTGATATGAGTTTTAAAGAATTGATTGAACCTATAAAAGAGGGCATTTTCATAAAAGACATCAATCACGGCTCTGGCATGTCCACTTTTACAATCGCGCCAAATAAAGCTTATATGATAAGAGATGGAAAGATTAAAGAACCTGTGCGTATCGCCGTTATAACCGGCAATGTAATGCATACACTTTCCGAAATTGATGGCCTTTCTGACGAGGTGAAACTATATTCATTTGCGCTTGGAGGCTGCGGAAAGATGGAGCAATATCCACTAAAAGTTGGAATTGGCGGGCCATATGTCAGAGTAAATAATATAGAAGTGAAGTAGGTGAAAAGATGATTAGAGAAAAATATTCAATCATGCAAAATGAATTTTCAATAAATATAACAGATGGAAAAATCGACAGTGTGCGTACAAAAGACATTAAAAAAAGTGCATTGCGAGTCTACGATGGTCAATATATAGGCATAAAAGGAGTGTATGGAGAGGTTAAAGATGATGATTGGACAGAGGCCTTAAATAATTTGGGATTAAAAATTCCCTATCCACATAAACCGACAATGAATTTAAATTGTAATGAAGGTGGAAATTTTGAATTTGACGAAAATAAATTTCTAAAAGATGTGAGAGAGTTTTTAGCTTATATTAAAACTGAATTTCCACAATTTGTAGTCTTTAATAAAGTGAGCCTAAATGACAATTTATATTCAATTGTAAATGATGAATGGCTTGAACTTAGTGCAAGGAAATACGGTTATATTTTTTCGTTAATACTCAAAGAAAAAGGCACTCCAAATGTCTTTGACAGCAGCTTTTTATATGCCGGAAGAAATTATAATTTAAATGATCTTAAAAAATATTTTTATGATATGTTTAGCGTATATGATAAAAGAAGAGAAGTTCCAAAGAAAAAAACTCCCGTCATCATACAGACAGATTATATGATGCGCTTTTTTGAAAAACATTTAAATGGAAGAAGCCTTGGCACAAAATCTTCTATATTTAATGATAAATTAGGAGAAAAATTATTTTCTGAAAAATTTAGTCTGACGGTCGATAAAAAGAATTCATTTATAGAACCATTTTTTGATCTGGAAGGCACCAGCTTGGCAAATGATGAAATATTCTTAATTGAAAACGGCGTTTTTAAAAGGCCATATGTCGACAAGGCGACTGCAAAAAAATATGGATATGAATTGACTTCGTCAGCAGGTGGGGAATTTGATTCAGTGCCTTCTCCAAGCCCCGTAGGACTTCATTTTAAAAATACGGCAAATTCAATTGAAGAATTAATTGAAGATAGAGAAGCCATCTTCGTGCAAATGTCTGCAGGAGGAGATTATACTGACAGCGGTGATTTTGCTGCGCCTATTATGGATTCATATCTTTTAGACAGAGACGGTTTTAAAAACAGATTGCAAGAATTTACGCTCACGGGTAATGTATATGATATTTTTGGCAAAAACTTTATCGGTACTTTGCCTTATAAAAATGTTGAGGGATATAATCTCTTAGTATTTGAAACAGAAATTTTATAAAAATTTAGACGGCAATTAGATTCTTGCCGTCATTTTATTTGTTATATAAATATGAACCACTTTGTAATAAGACCTCTGATTTATGTTCAGATTATCCCAATTAAATATTGGGATAATTTTTTGATATAAATATGTCATTTAATCAATCTCTTTGATATAATATATCGAGTGTATTAATTCTAGGGGGAATCGAATTGTTTAAAATTCTTGAAAAGAAATATTTGGCGCCTGAAATTTATGCATTTACCATAAAGGCTCCAAGGGTTGCAAAAGCGGCAAAGCCTGGTCAATTTGTCATAATTATAATTGAAGAAGACGGGGAGAGAATCCCACTTACAATATGTGATTCAAACAAAGATTTGGGCACAATATATTTGGTAATTCAAGCCATAGGGGCGTCTACAAAAAAACTTATAGCCAAAAAAGAAGGTGAATATATAAAAGATCTCTTAGGGCCATTGGGAAAACCCTCAGAATTTATTTATGAAGATTTAAACAGTTTGAAAGAGAAGAAGATATTACTTGCTGGAGGAGGAGTTGGTGTTGCTCCACTTATGCCTCAGGCAAAATGGTTAAAGGAAAATGGCGTAAAATTTGATATAGTTACTGGTTCAAAATCGAAAGAATTTGTAATATTAGAAAAAGAATTTAAAGAATTGGCAGATTTTTTCTTCATTGCAACAGATGACGGGAGTTATGGATTTCGTGGCATGGTCACTGATGCGATTAAAGAACTTATCATAAATAGAAAAAGAGAATATGATCTCTGTATAATAATCGGCCCGATGATCATGATGAAATTTACAGCAAAAGTCACTAAAGAATTGGGATTAAAAAGTATTGTTTCTATGAATCCCATAATGGTAGATGGAACTGGTATGTGCGGCGCTTGCAGAGTGAATTTAGATGGAGAAATTAAATTTGCATGCGTTGATGGCCCAGAATTTGATGCACATAAAATCGACTTTGATGAAGCCTTGAGAAGACAGGCACAATATAAAGATCAAGAACAATTAAAAGATCATGAATATTGTGAATTAGTTGGAGGAATGAAAAGTGGACAGATTTAAAAGGGTTGAGATAAGTTATTTGGACCCAATAGAGAGAATCAAAAACTTTAAAGAAGTCTGTCTAGGTTATACAGAAGAAGAGGCAGTATTGGAAGCGAAGAGATGCTTGCAATGTAAAAATCCAAAATGTGTGCCATTATGTCCTGTAAATATTGATATTCCAGGCTTTATAAAAGCCATATCTCAAAGAGATTTTTTATTGGCTTATGAAATACTCTCCGATTATACTAGTCTTCCCGCCGTTTGTGGCAGAGTTTGTCCTCAAGAAGACCAATGTGAAAAGACTTGCATTTTGGGTATAAAAGGCGATCCGATAGCAATCGGAAAACTAGAACGATTTGCAGCCGACTGGGCACTTGAAAACAATATAAGAAGAGAATTTACTTTTGATAAGAAGAATAAAAAAGTTGCAATTGTTGGCTCTGGGCCAGCGGGGATATCTTGCGCTGGAGAATTGATAAAGCTAGGCTATGAAGTGACTATTTTTGAATCGCTTCATCAACCGGGCGGAGTATTAATTTATGGAATTCCAGAATTTAGACTGCCCAATGAAAAAGTCGTATTTAAAGAAATAGAAAACTTAGAAAGACTTGGAGTAAAAATTGAAAAGAACGTGTATGTCGGCCGCACTCTGACAATAAAAGATATATTTAATGAAGGCTTCGAAGCAATTTTTATAGCTTCGGGAGCTGGGGCACCAATTTTTATGGGAATTGATGGCGAAAATCTGAATAATGTATTTTCGGCAAATGAATTTTTAACTAGAAACAATTTAATGAATGCATATAAATCAAATGCACAAACTCAAATCTATGTGGGCAAAAATATTGCAGTTATTGGCGGAGGAAATGTTGCTATGGATGCTGCTAGAACTGCCAAAAGATACGGTGCAGAAGTAAATATTATCTATAGAAGAACAAAAGCTGAATTGCCCGCAAGATATGAAGAAGTCGAAAATGCAATTGAAGAAGGCATAAAATTTCATTTTTTGGTAAATCCCATAGAAATTTTGGGGAATGAATTTGGAGAAGTGAGCTCTATAAAGCTTCAAAAAATGAAACTTGGCGAACCAGATTCTTCAGGTAGAAGAAAACCGATGCCAATTGCCGGCGAAGAAACAGAATTAAAAGTAGATACTGTAATAATGGCCTTGGGCACAAATCCCAATACAGTTATCGCAGATACTGCATCAGGTCTAAAACTAGATGCTAAAAATAGAATTTTGGTAGACAAAAATTTAGAGACAAAACTATCAAGAGTATTTGCAGGAGGCGATATAGTAACGGGTTCTGCCACAGTAATTTTGGCGATGGGTGCAGGGAAAAAAGCCGCTCATTCAATTGATAATTTATTAAATAATAAAGCCGACTAAATTATTAAAATATTATACATTGAATATGAAATAAAAAATATTCGATCGATTCTATCTATAAATTAATGGAAATCGATCGAATTTTTTATTCAGTGATGAAAAAATTTAAGCCTTATTGCATTAAAGACTATTTGCT
>JAUNVH010000010.1:0-24097 GCA_030537765.1 Tissierellia bacterium
GGGAATAAATTGACTAAAAGGTATGCCGAGAGTGTCGACTATAAACAATGCTGTGACGCCATAAGGTATCAAAGTAACACCTAAAGTACCACAGTCTTCAGTTATTCTTGAAGCATTTTCAGGCTTGAGTCCATTTTTCTTATAAAGATCTAGCATTGTGGATTGCACCATTATAGATGCAAACATATGAGAACCTGTCAGTGCAATTGAAAGATATGCCACAAACATTCCAGAACCAATCAGCGCAACTGTTGATTTAAGTTTCTTAGATATCGGTTCAACAATGACTTTCAATATATCCATTTCACGTATCATTCCGCCAAGCCCTGTAGTAAATATCAAAGCTTGTATAGTTCTGGTCATACTATCCATGCCACCTCTATTTAGCAGTTTATTAAAAAATTCATCGTTAAATTCATAATTAAAACCAGTTAATGCTGATTTTAAAACTAAACTTACATCCATTTTTTGATAAAACACTGCAATTATCATGCCTAATACGGCACCTATGAGAATAGATTGAGATGCAGGTTGTTGTCTTAACAATAGTATGATTACTGCGATTAGTGGTATTAATGTTATTGGATTTATTTTGAAATAATTGCTTAGACTTTCAGAGATTTCAGAGATAGTCCCAACTTCACCTGTTCCTACAGAACTTCTTCCCAAAATAAAGAATAGTACTATAGATATTACAAATGCAGGCACAGTCGTGTAAAGCATGTGTTTTACGTGAGTCATCAATGGTACGCCCATAACTCCAGATTGGAAATTAGTAGTGTCTGAAAGCGGTGAGAGTTTATCCCCAAACCATGATCCCGAAATCAATGCTCCGGCTATCATTCCTGGATTAATTCCCATACTTATTCCAATTCCAAGCAATGCAACACCAACGGTTCCAATCGAACCCCAAGAGGTTCCTGTAAATAAAGAAACTATTGCACAGATTACTAATGTAGCAACTAGATAATAATTTGGATTCATGATTTTCAATCCATAATAGATTATAGTTGGAACAGTTCCAGATGCAATCCATGATGAAATTAAAACTCCAACTGCTAGCATAATTACAACAGATTGTAATGATTTACCTACTTGCTTTATACCGATGCGTTCTAACTCGCCATATGTATAACCAAGCGGAATTGCAAATAAATTGACTATAAGCCAAGTCAAAAACATAATTACTGCAAGTGGAGCTTTATATACAGTAAGTCCTACAACTAAGACAGTCGCAAGGCATAATAGTAAAAGTACGGCATAGCCAAACGAAGGTCTTTTCTTTTCATTTTGTAAAATTTCACTACTTTTCATTTTAGCCTCCTTAGTAAAGTGATACATTTATTATAGGATAAATGAATTATAATTTCAATTAGTTATATGTTATAATAAAAACAGTAAACTTGAATGGAGGCTCTTATGAATTTTGATTTGAATAGTCTTATTACTGGAACGCTTGACAAGGGTTCAAAAAATTTAATAACTGATGTGGACGGAGTATTAGTTGGTCATAGCACCATAAGCTTAGGTGAAATACAAACTGGAGTGACAGTATTATTGCCTCATGGCGGCGATATTTTTCATCAAAAATATTTAGCAGCCTCGCATGTTATAAATGGCTTTGGAAAAAGTATTGGCTTAATACAAGTCGATGAACTTGGCACTATTGAAACTCCTATAGTCTTGACAAATACATTGAGCATTGGTACGGCAGTCGATGCAATTATAAAATATATGCTTAAAAATAATTTAGATATTGCTGATAAAACAGGAACAGTAAATCCACTAGTCTTAGAATGTAATGATGGAAAAATAAATAATATCAGAGAACAAAAAATAGAACATAAACATATTTATGAAGCGATAAATAATGCAAAATCTCATTTTATGCAAGGTGCAATCGGCGCCGGTAGGGGTATGCGTTGCCATGGAATTAAAGGCGGCATTGGTTCATCTTCAAGAAGATTTAAGATTTTTAAAAAAGATTATACTATCGGCTCATTAGTGCTTTCAAATCATGGGAGATTTGAAGATTTAATTATAAATGGCCAAAAAGTTTCAGACGTATTTAAAGATCCAAATACTTTCGAGGCTGAAAAAGAAAAGGGTTCCATAATTGTAATATTGGCTACTGATGCACCTCTTACTGAAAGACAGATTAAAAGAGTCTGTAAGAGAGCTGTTGCTGGCCTTTCACGAACTGGTTCATTTATAGGTAATGGCAGTGGCGAAATAGTTTTGGCATTTTCAACTGCTCATAAAATTAATCATTATCAAAAAGAATTAGATTCAATTAAATTTTTACCCGATAATGAATTAGATATTATATTTAAGGCTACTGCAGAAACTGTGCATGAGAGCGTTTTAAATTCTCTATTTTATGCAGAAACTGTTACGGGAAAAGATAATTATAGATGCGTATGTTTAAATGATCTAATTAAAAAATAGAAGACTTTTATAATTAACTAGTAGTCTTTATTTAATCTAAAATCTAAATATCAGCTCTTTAATCATAGATACTAAATTTCAAATCTATGCATTTCACATTGAAGTTTGAATTTTAAAATTATAGGGTACTATTTAATTAAAGAAATAAACTTTTTATGGAGGAAATATGAATATAAAATTTTTTGGCGCAACTGAAATGGTAACCGGTTCATGCCATATGATAGAGGCAGAGGGCAAGAAATTGCTGCTCGATTGCGGAATGTTTCAGGGCAGTAGAACAGAAGATCTTAGAAATTTTGATGAATTTGGTTTTGATCCTTCTGAAATCGATTACCTAATATTATCACATGCACATATTGACCACACTGGCCGAGTGCCACTATTAGTTAAGAGAGGTTTTAAGGGCAGAATTCTATCTGTAAAAGCCACCACAGATTTATCAGAAATTATGCTATTAGATAGCGCCCATATCCAAGAACAAGATACGGAATGGGAAAACAGAAAACTTCAAAGGAGAGGAGAAGCTCTCAAAGAGCCACTATATACTGTCGATGATGCAAAATTGAGTTTAAAATTTTTTGAATCTTATTTTTACGATCAGGAAATCAATTTAGATGACATATTTACTATCACATTTAAAGATGCTGGCCATATTTTGGGTTCAGCAATTGTAGAAATTATTGTAAAAGAAAAAGCGGGCAATACAAAAATTGTATTTACTGGAGATTTGGGAGTCAGAAGAAGGCCAATATTAAAAGATCCAACTATTATTGACGGCTGTGATTATTTGATTATGGAATCTACTTACGGAGATGAAAACCATCCCGAACTTGAAAATTCTTCTAAACAGTTGATTGAAATTATAGAACAGACTGCTAAAAGAGGAGGCACAACTTTAATACCTTCATTTGCAGTTGGTAGAACTCAAGAGATAATATATGAACTCAATGCTTATTACGACAATAAGGAATTGCCTGCAGAGATGCAAATTCCAATCTATATAGACTCGCCAATGGCAATTGAAGCTACTGAAGCATATAATAAAAATTCAGAACTCTTTGACGAAGAAACACAAGAGCTCATATTAAGCGGCGATCATCCGTTTAAGTTTCCAAATTTGAAATATGTTAAGACTGTTGAAGAATCTAAAATGTTAAACAAAACAAGTTTTCCATGTGTCATAATATCTGCTAGCGGAATGTGTGATGCTGGAAGAATTAGGCACCACATTAAGCATAATGCGTGGAATAAAAAGAATTCCATAGTATTTGTTGGCTATCAAGCAAAGGGAACTACGGGCAGAAGAATTTTAGAAGGCGAAAAAGAAATTAAAATTTTGGGTGAATTAGTTCAAATTAATGCTGAAATTCATTCTCTAGAGGGCTTTTCAGCACATGCTGATCAAAAGATGCTGCTAGATTTTATCAGAGGCATGAAGCACAAACCAAAGAAGATCTTCATCGTTCATGGAGAGGCGCCATCTAATACAGTATTGAAATCAAAAATAGAAGAAGAATTCAAAATCGATGTAACAATTCCGCAATTTCAAGATGAATTTAGTATCGATAGAGATGAACTTACTCACAATAGAGCATATGAACCTAATATCTATGAAAAACAAAGAGATATTAAAGACACTATGCAAAAGATTGATAAAGCCTATATGAATTTGATTAATAAAGATGAATTGCTATATGAAAAAAATGGCCTAGAAGAAAATTATGCAGAGTATAAAAAGGTTTTACTTGAGCTAGAGAGCAAGCTCATGGAGATAAATTCACTTAGATCAAAATAAAATTAGTGTAAATAGCTTTAAATAGCCAAGTAATATGCTTAATAAATATTTCACTTTTAAATTTGGCCGTTTCGTGGTATTATTGAAGTACTAATATTATAAACGGCTGAAGGAGGTATATTTAATGAACAAAAGGGCAAAAAATCTAATTGTATATCTTGTGTTTTTTGCTGTGCTTTTGATTTCCATGTTCAGTTCGCTTTTTAGCAAAGCTAATCTTTGGAGACCTGAAAACAATAAAAGCGTTGATTTTAACGGAATATATTTCGATATTCCGACAAATATTTCGAATTTAAAAATTTCGAGAAGCATAAATGACAAGGGAGTACGTGACAAAATTATTTATGATGTCGAATTTGCATATGCCGGTAGCGATTCCAATATGAGAATTATAGGCCAAGTATGCGAACAGATATTTTTTAAAGACGGAGTCAATCCCAGTCATAGCAATGTAACACTCAAAGGTGAATATGACAGTATAAACGATTCTCTATTCGATGAAAAACTGGTGCTTAGAGAATATTATAAAGAAGTTCCAGAATATAAATTTGCGAGCAAATCTCAAATTAGAGTTCCACTTACTGAAGCAATCAATACTTATAAGTTTAGACTCGTATACGAACCTAGAGAGCTGATCTATTCAAAAGATACAAAAATTGGAGAGCTAGCTGTGTTTTTGACTAATGCTAGAATCGATAAATTTACTGATAATAAATACGATTCAAAGACCGAAACACATAGCTATGTAGAATCTGGAATAAATATTAAAGCTTTAGAAGTATACGATGAAGCAAAACTTCAAAAAATTGCAAATATAAATAAATTAAACAATGCATTATTTGTTATAAGCGTCATTGGAGCAATTATAATTATTGCACTTAATAAAACTAATAATCTGATGTTTTTAACAGCAGCAATGAGCGTTACGGTTCTAACTTTTTATAGATTTATGCAAAGGGGAATTGCACCGAAGGCAACATTCACTGCCATTCCGATTATCGCGTTTATAACTTATATATTGATAAAGATAATTACAAAAGAAAAATTGAAATTTAAAAAGACAGATTTTACTCAGGCCTTAGTATATTCTATTGTTATGATGTTAATATCAGTAATGGTATTTGCATTGCCAATTGCCATGAGTTAATATTGAAATTAGCGCTAGAGCTTTTAGCTTTAGCGCTTTTATATTTTTATATATTGTCCAAAATAAATATTTTTAATAAAATAATTTATTCTCTAAAATTATTATTTTAGGATTTAATGAAATTAATCATTATCAAAATTTCATAATTTATAAAAACTAAATTATAAAAAAATATTATATAAAAAAACATTTGCTTGAAATCGTTAGAACTATCATGTTTATAGATAGTCAAATGAAATAATGATTTCATAAAATCGATTTCACAAGATGAAAAATGAAAAAGCGAATAGAAATAATTTCATTAACAATGCTTGTAAGTGTCTGTATTACTTGTTTTTGGAATTTTAGAGGCTTGAAATAAAACTTACAAAAGTGTATAATAAATTTAGCAGTAAAATTTTAATATTTTTTAACTTTAGGAGGTTGTAAAAATGACAGCAAAAACTTTGGTACTTGGTGTTATCGGTTCCGATTGTCACGCAGTGGGCAATAAAATACTTGATCACACCTTGTCTCAAGCCGGATTTAATGTAGTAAATATTGGCGTACTGTCATCACAAGAAGATTTTATCAACGCTGCAATAGAAACTAAGGCTGATGCAATTTTAGTTTCTTCGCTTTATGGTCAAGGAGAACTTGATGTAAAAGGTTTGCGTGAAAAATGTGATGAGGCAGGACTTGAAGGAATCAAACTCTATGTCGGAGGCAATATCGTTGTAGGTAAACAGAACTGGGAAGATGTATTCGAAAGATTCAAAAATATGGGATTTGATAGAGTATATAGACCAGGCACTTCAGTTGATACAACTATCAACGATCTTAACGAGGACTTAGGAGTTAACTAATGGATTGCTATCAGTTTATTGATTTTGGAAGCACATTTACAAAGCTGACACTGGTAGACATTGAAAAAGAGGAGATCCTTGCAACTGCAAAGTCTTATACTACTGTTGAATCTGATGTAACAATTGGTTATGAAAAAGCATTACAAGAAATCTATTCAAAAGTCGACAAAGACAAACTCAACATCAAGAAAATAACAGCGTGTTCATCCGCAGCCGGAGGTTTAAAGGTTGTGGCAATTGGTCTTGTGCCTGAACTTACGGCAGAAGCTGCCAAAAGGGCCGCTCTTGGTGCAGGTGCTCGTATCTTAAACACATATTCATTCAATCTAAATGATTCTGAACTGACAGAGATCAAAAATTCAGGACTCGATATTATTTTGCTTGCAGGTGGCACTGACGGGGGCAATGAAGAATGTATAATTCATAATGCCAAGATGATTGCTAAGCACGAGATCGATGTTCCTGTTGTAGTCGGAGGCAATAAAAGCGCTACCGACAAAATTAAAGATATCTTTGAAGGAAAGATTGAATATTATATAACTGAAAATGTGATGCCTAATCTCAAAAAAATCAATGTCGACCCTGCAAGGGAAACTATCAGAAATATATTTATGAAAAATATAGTCAAAGCTAAAGGTATGGAAAGGATTCACGAATTCCTCTCCGATATTGCCATGCCCACTCCTGCTGCAGTATTACGCGCTGCAAGAGTGCTATCTGTTGGAACGGAAATAGAAGATGGCTTGGGCGATTTAGTAGTTGTGGATATAGGTGGAGCAACGACTGATATTCACTCTTTGGCTGACGGATTTCCAAGCCAAGGTGGCGTTATGATGAGAGGTCTTGAAGAACCTTTTGCAAAGAGAACTGTAGAAGGCGATTTGGGCATGCGTTATAGTGCTATGGCCGTTTATGAGGCGGCAGGGCTTAGGACTGTCAAAAAATATATTGATGTCACTAAGTACGATAAAGTCGAAGATGAATTTGCCAAAAGATATAATCATCCAGATTTTCTATCTGAAACTAAAGACGAAAAAGAATTCGATATCGGCATGGCACAAATTTGTGCAAGACTTTCAATGCAAAGACATGCTGGTACTATATCGGAAATTTTTTCACCTGTGGGAAAAATTTACAATCAAGAGGGCAAAGATCTCTTAAAAATTCCTTATATTATAGGAACTGGAGGAGTAATTATAAATAACGAAGAGCCGAGTAAAATTCTATCGGCCGCAAAATTTTCGCCTGAAGATCCACAGTCTTTGAGACCAGAAGATCCAAAATATCTTATAGACAAATCTTATATTTTATCATCAATGGGATTGCTTTCAATGATCGATGCTGATATGGCTGTCAGAATGATGAAAAAATACCTTGTAGAGGTGTAGGAGGATAATATGTACAAAGATTTAAAAAATAAAAAATTAAATGATGATGAATTTTTTCAAGAACGAGAAGAAGTTTTAGCAACTTGGCCCACTGGTAAAGACGTTGATATTCAAGAAGCTTCAGACTATTTGAAAAAAATTCCAGATTCTAAAAACTTTGCAAAAAAATTAGAGGTAGCTAAAGAAAAAGGCATTACAATGGCACAACCAAGAGCTGGTGTTGCACTTATCGATGCTCATATAGAACTACTTCAATTTTTACAAAATGAAGGCGGAGCAGACTTTTTGCCTTCAACAATAGATGCATATACCAGACAGAATAGATACGAAGAATGTGAAAAAGGTATTATAGAATCAGAAAAAGCAGGACGCTCACTACTTAATGGATTCCCAGCTGTAAATCACGGAGTTGCAGGATGCCGAAAAGTTTTGGAAGCTGTTGAATTGCCATTACAATTAAGACATGGTACTCCAGATTCCAGATTGCTTGCAGAAATTGGCCATGCAGGTGGTTA
The DNA here is from genome assembly GCA_030537765.1 of Tissierellia bacterium. Taxonomy (GTDB): domain Bacteria; phylum Bacillota; class Clostridia; order Tissierellales; family Peptoniphilaceae; genus JAUNVH01. The sequence goes on from JAUNVH010000010.1 coordinate 8,139, forward strand.
TACTTCAAACGAAGGTGGCGGACTTAGCTATAATATTCCATATGCTAAAAGCGTTCCAATAGACAAATGCCTAAGAGATTGGCAATATTGTGACAGATTAGTTGGATATTATGAAGAACATGGCGTAACTTTAAACAGAGAGCCATTTGGACCTCTTACAGGTACATTGGTTCCTCCATCAACATCTAATGCTGTCGGTATTATAGAAGCTTTGCTTGCAGCAGAGCAAGGTGTTAAAAACATTACTGTTGGCTATGGCCAATGCGGTAACTTAGTTCAAGACGTGGCAGCTGTAATCTCGCTTAGAGAACAATGCGAAGAATATTTAAAGAAATATGGTTATACAGATGTCATTCTCACTGTAGTATTTCATCAATGGATGGGAGGATTCCCAGAGGACGAAAGCAGAGCTTTTGGTGTTATATCATTAGGCTCAACTGCGGCTGCACTTGCTGGAGCAGAGAAAGTTATTGTCAAAACTCCTCATGAGGCAGTAGGAATCCCGACAAAAGAAGCCAATGCTGCAGGAATTAAAGCGACTAAGATGGTACTAAACTTGCTTGAAGGCCAAAGATATGCAGACGCTGAAAGACTTAGAGAAGAAGTCGATCTAATTAAAGCTGAAGTTAAATGTATGCTAGATAAGACTTACGAACTAGGTTCAGGCGACCTTGCTGTGGGAACTGTTAAAGCATTTGAAGCTGGCGTTATAGATATGCCATTTGGACCAAGTATTTATAATGCTGGTAAGATGTTGCCTGCACGTGACAACGAAGGTTATATCAGATATTTAGAGCCAGGTAATATTCCATTTACTAAGGAAATCCTTGATTTCAATAGAGAAAAGCTCGAAGAGAGAGCTAGATACGAAGGCAGAGATGTTTCATTCCAAATGACTGTCGACGATATCTTTGCAGTAAGTAGAGGAAAATTAATAGGAAGACCGGAGGGGATTTAAAAAATGAAAATTGTAGACGTTGTATGTTCACCAGGTTTGACGGGATTTTATTTCGACGACCAAAGAGCGATTAAAAAAGGCGCAGGCCATGATGGACTGTTCTATGTAGGAGAAGTTGCGACTGAAGGATTTACATCTATCAGACAAGCAGGAGAGAGTATTTCAATCCAATTAATATTGGAAGATGGCCAAGTTGCACTCGGTGAATGTGCAGCAGTTCAGTATTCAGGAGCAGGCGGAAGAGATCCGCTATTCTTGGCAGAAGATTTTATTCCAATTATCGAAAAGGACATTGCTCCAAAGCTAATTGGAAAAGAATTGACTAATTTCAAAGATTTGGCAGAAGAATTTGACAAATTAGAAATTGACGGAAAAAGACTTCACACAGCTATTAGATATGGTGTAACTCAAGCACTTTTAGATGCAGTTGCAAAAGCTAGACATCTTACAATGGCTGAAGTAGTAAAAGAAGAATATGATACTGGTGTGGAAATTGATAGAGTACCAATATTTACACAATCTGGTGACTCCAGATACGACAATGCCGACAAGATGATTATCAAAGGCGCAGACGTATTGCCACACGGACTATTCAATAATGTAAAAGAAAAACTTGGCGAAAAAGGCGAAAAGTTAAAAGACTATGTTGCTTGGCTAAGAGACAGAATTTTAAAATATAAAGTCACTGAAGACTATAAACCAATTCTTCATATTGACGTATATGGAACTATTGGAGAAGCTTTTGATAATGATACAATGGCAATGGCAGACTATTTAGAAGATTTAGTAGAAACTGCAAATCCATTCCATTTGAGAATTGAAGGACCTATGGACGTTGACGATAGAGCTGAACAGTTAAAAGCTATGGAAGCTTTGACAAAAGAAGTCGACAAGAGAAACTTGCCGGTTGAATTAGTCGCAGACGAATGGTGCAATACTTTAGAAGACGTTAAAGACTTTGTAGAGCATAGCGCTGGCCATATGATCCAAATTAAAACCCCTGATTTGGGCGGAATTAATAATTCAATCGAAGCGATTTTATTCTGTAAAGAAAACAATAAAGGTGCATATCTAGGAGGCACTTGCAACGAAACAAATAGATCTGCAGAAATTCTAACTAATATCGGAATGGCTTGCGGAGCTACTCAAGTACTTGCAAAACCTGGCATGGGCGTTGACGAAGGTCTTATGATCGTAAATAACGAAATGAACAGAGTGCTTGCACTTGTAAACAGAAGAAAGAACAAATAGATGTCAAATAAAAAATTCAGAAGGGGTTAGACTCCCTTTCTGGATTTTTATTTATCGAATTAGAGGTGAAAAATGAAAACTATTCCAGCAGAAAGAATTACTGAAGAAGTAAAAAGAATGTGTATTGAAGCTAATTATTTCTTACCTGAAGATGTGAGAAAAGAGCTAGAAGATGGAGCAAAAAATGACGATTGGCCATTGGCTAGAGAGATATTAGATAAGATAGTCCATAATGCAGATATTGCCGCACAAGGTGAAGTTCCAATGTGTCAAGATACCGGAATGGCGGTAGTCTTTGTCGAAATGGGACAAGATGTCCATATTGAAGGCGGCTATATAGAAGACGCTATAAATGAAGGAGTAAGACAAGGATATCAAGAAGGATTTTTAAGAAAATCAGTAGTAAAAGATCCCTTAGATAGAGTTAATACTAAAGATAATACTCCCGCTGTAATAAATTATTCAATAGTGCCAGGCGATAAACTTAAGATTATGGTAGCTCCAAAAGGCTTTGGTTCAGAAAATATGTCCAGATCTAAAATGTTAAAACCTGCAGAAGGTTTGGAAGGCGTAAAAGATTTTATATTAGAAACAGTTGAACTTGCTGGCCCAAATCCATGTCCTCCGATAGTAGTAGGCGTAGGAGTTGGCGGCACATTTGACAGAGTTGCATTACTAGCTAAAAAAGCATTAATGAGAGATCTAGATAAATACAATGATGATCCATTTTATGCACAATTAGAAAAAGAAATGCTTGAAAAAGTAAATGCTTTAGGAATTGGACCACAAGGTTTTGGAGGAAAGACTACTGCATTAAAAGTTGCGATTGAAAGCTATCCAACTCATATTGCGGGACTTCCCGTTGCAGTTAATATAAACTGTCACGCAACTAGACACAAAGTTGTAGAACTTTAGGAGGTACATTATGGAAATAAAATTACAAACGCCATTTACAAAAGAGGCATTGAAAGATTTAAAAGCCGGAGACAATTGTTTAATATCAGGATATCTTTACACAGGAAGAGATGCTGCTCATAAGAGATTTGTAGAGCTTGTGGAACAAGGAAAAGATCTGCCAATAGATATCGAAGGCGCTTGCATATTCTATGTAGGACCAACTCCAGCAAGAGAGGGCAAAGCATTAGGTTCAGCAGGCCCAACTACTAGCTACAGAATGGATTCATACACACCCCAATTATTAGATTTAGGCCTTATGGGAATGATTGGTAAAGGAAAGAGAGATCAAGAAGTAATTGACAAGATAAAAGAGCATGGAGCAGTTTATTTTGCCGCAATAGGCGGAGCAGGTGCTTTGATTTCAGATAGCATAAAGACTGCTGAAATAATCTGCTACGAAGATTTGGGCGCAGAGGCCGTTAGAAAAATCTATGTAGAAGACTTTCCCGTCACAGTAGTAATCGATCCACAAGGCAATAACCTCTATGAAGAAGGCAGAGATGCTTATCTAAAGGAGAGAAATAAATAATGAAGATTGCTAAAATTGCAAGAGCTGGCAGTGCTGAATCTAACGATATATTGATTATGATCTCGCCTGCCGATACAATTGAAATTGAATTAGATAGCGTTGTCAAAAAGCAATATGGTGACGATATTTTAAGAGTAATAAAAGAAACGCTCAAAGATTTGGATGTCGAGGGTGCAAAAATTGTGGCTGAAGATAAAGGTGCTTTAGATTTTACAATTAGAGCCAGAGTCAAAGCAGCAGTATTGAGAGGAGCGGATATTTAATGGCTTATAAGAGTATGCAATTTATGCCGGGAAATAATCCGGGAATGCTTTTTAGCGCAGATATTTTAGGCGCCGATGCAGTGATCATCGATTTAGAAGATGCTGTCGGCACTACTGAAAAAGATACAGCCAGAATTTTGGTCCGTGAATATTTATTACAATATAAACCAAAAACTGATATATTTATTAGAATTAATCCGCTTGACAGTCCATATTTTTACGAAGATATAGATGCAATAATCGATTTAGATATAAAAGGTATTATGCTACCAAAATCGAGCGTAGAATCTGTGAAAGAATTAGATAAAGTTTTAGACGAAAACGATTCTGATTTTACAATATTTGGCTTAATTGAAACTGCCATGGGGCTTGAAGAATCTTTAGAAATACTTGGTGCTTCAAAAAAAGTTCAGGGCGTTTTATTAGGTGCAGAAGATTTGACATTAGATTTGGGTTCGGTTAGAACAAAAGATTCAGAAGAAATAAGATATGCTCGTTCTAAAATTGTAGCAGTATCTAAGGCATTGCAAATTGAAGCTATCGATACACCATTTACCGATACAGATGATTTAGAAGGCTTAAAAATCGATACAGAATTTGCAAAATCAATAGGCATGACTGGAAAGGCCTCAATTTCTCCAAGGCATCTATATACAATAAATAAAGTATTTGCGCCGACAGAGGCTGAAATAGATCACGCAATAAGAGTTTGCGAAGGCGCATTAGATGCTAGAGAAAAAGGTCTAGGCGCTTGGTCACTTGACGGAAAAATGGTGGACGCTCCAATTATAAAAAGAGCATTAAATGTTTTGAAATCGAGTGGAGATTATAAGGAGGAATATGATGTACTTGGATAAAGAAAATTTAAAAGATGTAGAAATTTTACCAAAGGACAAATATCCTCAAAAAGGCGATAAGGCTTGTAAAATTAGATCCGATATAGATGAACTTATAAAAGAGGTCGGATTAAAAGACGGCGATTTTATTTCATTTCATCATCATTTGAGAAATGGAGATAAAGTTTTGGTTATGGTAATGGAAGCTATAAAAAGAGCAAATATTAAAGATTTGACTTTAGTCGCCTCTTCAATATTTCCAACTCACGAATCTATAATTCCACTACTAGAAGACGGAACTATAAAAAATATAGTAGCTTCGTATATTTCAGGGCCAGTCGGTGAAGCAATCTCAAAAGGAAAGTTAAAGGGCAATCTAATCATGCAATCTCACGGTGGCAGAGCCAGAGCCATTTTAGAAGACGAAGTGAAAATCGACGTAGCCTTTATCGGAAGCCCGAGTGCTGATGAAAACGGAAATATATCTGGCGTAAATGGCACAAATGAATGTGGCTCTATGGGGTATGCAATAGCAGATTCACTAAAAGCCAAAAAAGTAGTTGCCGTTACAGACTATTTGGCAGATTATCCAAACTATCCAGCAGATATAACTGAAGATTATGTCGACTATGTATTAATGGTAGAATCAATAGGTTTAAAAAGCGGAATAGTAAGCGGAACTACGATGATAACGAAAGATCCAATCGGTTTAAAAATTGCAAGAGATACTTTGACAGCAATGATAGCCACAGGCCTAGTAAAAGACGGCATGAGCTTTCAAACTGGAGCCGGCGGAATATCACTAGCAGTTGCAGATTTCTTAAGAGATTATATGATAGAAAAAGAAATCACAGGCAGCTTTGCATCGGGCGGTATCACGGGATATTTAGTTCAAATGCTAGAAGAAGGACTTTTCAAAGCTCTATATGATGTTCAATGTTTCGATTTAAAAGCCATCGAATCATTAAAAGTAAATCCAAATCATATTAGAATGAGCGGATCTCAATATGGAAATCCTCACGTTTCAAACGTGGTAGACAATTTAGATATTGTTATCTTAGGCGCCACAGAAATTGACACAGATTTCAATGTCAATGTTACAACTGGTTCTCACGGAATGTTGATGGGCGGATCTGGAGGCCATCAAGACACGGCATTTGGAGCAAAGGCAACTATTATCGTATCGAAACTATTTAGTTCTAGAATTCCATTTATCAAAGATAGAGTAGATTGCATAACTACTCCAGGAAATACAGTAGATATATTAGTAACTGAAAGAGGAATTACTGTAAATCCAATTAGAAAAGATTTTGTCGAAAGCTTTAAAGCTGCAGGTGTTGAAACAATCGACATTCATGAATTGAAAGAATATGCAGAAAAAGTAATGGGCAAGCCTGAAAAAATTGAAAAGACAGATAGAGTTATAGGTCTTTCCCAATCGAGAGATGGAAGCATTTTAGACTATATCTATCAAGTAAAATAAAATTTTACCGCTGCAATCAATTTTGCAGCGGTTTTTTTGTTTATAAATTTAATTTTCAGTAAGCTGAAGCCAAAGGTCATATAGCTTTAAAAGCTTTTTTTCATATTCCTCTTTCGTATTAGAAAGCTCTAAGGCCTTTTCATAATCAGATGCAATTTCTGGTTCATATAGCTGATTGTCAATTCTTTCAATTTCAGTTTCTAATTCGTGAATTTCTCTTTCCAATTTTTCAGATTGCTTTCTAAGGCTTTGCCTCTTTCTAATTTGCTCGCGCTCTCTTTTACGTTCTAATTTTATTTCTGTTCTAGTAGGTCTATTTTCTTCATCATATACCATATTTAACTGAGCTTTCTTTTTGAGATAGTAATCGTAATTTCCATGATACAATTTTACGCCATCTCTTTCCAATTCTAAAATCTTATTTGCAATCTTATTTAAGAAAAATCTGTCATGAGATATGATAAATAATGTTCCATCATAGTCTAAGAGTGCATCTTCCAAAACTTCTTTAGAATCTATATCTAGATGATTAGTGGGCTCGTCCATCATTAAAAAATTAGATTCTGAAAGCATCAATTTGAGAAGCGATATTCTAGCGCGCTCCCCGCCAGAGAGCTTTCCAATTTCTTTTAGGACATCGTCTTGATAGAACATGAATTTCGCCAAATATGATCTTATAGTGTAATAGTCTAGATCGGGATAGCTGTCCCAAATTTCATCCAATATAGTTTTATTTGGATCTAGATCTTCAAGTTCTTGTGCAAAATAGCCAATATTTACATTGCTACCCAGTTTAATTTCGCCCGTTTTAGCTTTTAAATCTCCTAAGATAATTTTAAATAGACTAGTTTTTCCAACGCCGTTTTTACCTATTAGGGCAACTTTTTCGCCTTTATAAATATTTATATCGACATCTTTAAATATCTCATGCTCATCAAAACTCATTGAAATATCTTCACAAATCAAAACATCATTACCACTTTTTACATTGACATTAAATTTTATATCGGCAGTCTTTTTATTTTGCACATTTTCTACTCGTTTCATCTTATCGAGAAGCTTTTGCCTACTTTGACCTTGTTTAATAAGTCTGTCACGCCCCATATTTAAAAATCTTTGAATTATTTTTTCCTGTAATTCTATCTCTTTTTGCTGATTTTCATATTGACGGCGTCTAATCTCAAGATCTTTTTTTCGCTGTATTATAAAATCACTATAGCCTGAATTATAGACTTCAAGTTTTTTATTCTCCAAGAGAAATATTTTTTTAGTAACTACGTCTAAAAAATATCTGTCGTGCGATATAACTACTATTGCACCTTGGAAATCTTGTAAATATCTTTCGAGCCAAGTAATTGCATCAATATCTAAATGGTTTGTAGGCTCGTCTAAAAGAAGTAGATCGTAATCTCTAAGTAAAAGTTTAGCCAAAGAAAGCCTTGCTTTTTGTCCCCCTGAAATCTCGGAACATTTTTTTTGAAAATCATTTTCCAAAAAACCTAAGCCCTTTAAAACGCCGATAACTCTAGATTCCAGTCCATAGCCATTTAAATCGGCAAATTTTTCCGTAAGCTCAGAATAGTCTTTTGCCAAACTATTATATCTATTTTCATCATCGTGGTATTTTGCCATATCTTTTTCTAAAGCGCGTAATCTGTTTTCGATTTCAATCAATTCATCAAAAACAGTAAAAGCTTCATCAAAGACTGTTAGAGAGGAGTCAATATTTATCTCCTGTTCAAGATAGCCAATTCTCAAGTTTTTTTCTTTATATATATTTCCCTCATCATAGTCTAATTGGCCTTGTAAAATTTTCATCAAAGTAGATTTACCAGAACCATTCATACCAATTAGGCCAATTTTATCTTTTTCTTCAATGACAAAATTAACATTTTCAAACAGAGTATTATATATAAAAGATTTCTTTAAACCGCTGACATTAATAATCATAATTTGCACCTCTACTATATTTTATCAAATTAAAAACCATTGTAAAGATTGAAATTCTAAAGATTGACGGAAATTAACAAGCATGATATAATTGTATCAAGATTTAGGAGGTATAATATGGCGAAAAAAGTGTCGATTACGGTAATTAGAAGATTGCCAAAATATCACAGATATTTAAATGAATTGGAAGCTAAAGGAATAGACAGAGTTTCCTCTCAAGACCTCAGCGTTTTAACCGGCTTTACTGCGTCGCAGATAAGACAAGACTTCAATAATTTTGGCGGTTTTGGACAACAGGGCTATGGATATAATGTAAGAGATTTAAAGATGAATATAGAAAAGATAATGGGTTATAATAATCCAAAGAAAACCGTCATGGTAGGAGTTGGAAAATTGGGGCAGGCCATTGCGAGATATCAAAGATTTGATGATGCTGGCATGGAGCTTGTCGGCCTATTTGATAGAAATAAAAATAATATCGGCAAAGTCATTCAAGGTATAGAAGTGCAGTCGATGGATAATTTTGAAAAGTTTTTACAAGAAAATGACATACAAATTGGAATAATCACAGCATCGGGAGATAGCGCACAAGAATTGACAGACAAATTTGTAAATTCAGGCATTAAAGGAATTTGGAATTTTGCCACAGTCGATTTGAATGTGCCAGATGATGTATATGTTGAAGATGTAAGGCTGATGGATAGTTTACTTACACTTTCTTATTTTGTAGTAAAAGGCCAAAACGAAAATAAATAAGATTAGATTAAAAAGTCTTATCGCATTTGCGATAAGACTATTTTGTGATTGGAGTAAAAATGGAAAACAAAGTAGTAATAAGTAGCGAATCATTTGAGCCAGAACATATTTTTGAATCGGGACAATGCTTTAGATGGAATAAAGTTTCAGACGATATTTATAAAGGCGTGGTCAATGGCAAGATAATTACGACTAAAAAATGCGGCGATAAAATTGAAATCTATGGAATAGACCAAAAAGAATTTGAAGACTATTTTGAAAATTATTTCGATTTAAAAACTGATTATAAAAAAATCAAAGAACTCTATTCTAAAGATCCGCAATTGAAACTTGCAATAGAATATGGTCACGGACTTAGAGTATTAAACCAAGATCCATTTGAAACGATGCTATCTTTTATAATATCGGCTAATAATCAAATTCCGAGAATTAAACGTTCGATAAAACTGCTATCAAAACATTTCGGGGAATATATAGACACAATAGACGGTGAAGAGTTTTATAAATTTCCAACGCCTCAAGTGCTAGCAAGTGCAAAAGTAGAAGATATAAGAGAGCTTACACGAGTTGGTTTTAGAGATTATCGAATTGTACGAGCGGCGCAGATGGTAGTATCTGAAGAAATAAAACTCGATGAACTTTACGATATGAAAAGAGAAGAAGCAAAAAAAGTTTTAATGCAAGTTCCGGGAATAGGCTCAAAAGTTGCAGACTGTATATTATTATTTGCACTTCAAAAAAAAGATGCTTTCCCAGTCGATGTTTGGATAAAAAGAATAATGGAAACCCTTTATTTGAATAGAGAAGTGAATGTAAAAGATATTGCAGATTATGGAAGAGAAGTTTTTGGCGAAAATGCAGGAATTGCTCAACAGTATTTATTCTATTATGGCAGAGAAAATAAGATTGGAAAATAATTTAATTAGGGCAAAAAATGGTAATAAAAATATAAATTTTAAAAAAATTTTAAAAATACTTGATTAATTTTATAAAAACGGGTATCATATATCTAGTGATTAGCAACCGACCAAGGTGAGTGCTAATAATAAAAAATTTAGGAGGATTTATTATGAATTTAAGACCTTTGGGCGATAAGCTCGTAATTAAAAAAGTTGAGATCGAAGAAAAGACCGAAAGCGGTATAGTACTTCCTAGCTCAGCTAAAGAACAACCGATTTTTGCAGAAGTTCTTGCTATAGGCAATGACATTCTTAACGATGAAAAGAAAAAAGATGTCATCAAAGTTGGAGACAAAGTTGTGTTTTCAAAATATGGCGGAACTGAAATTGAAATAGAAAAAGAAAAATATACAATTATTAAATTGTCAGATATTTTGGCAGTTGTAGAATAATAGGAGGAGATTAAATGGCTAAGGAAATTAAATTTAGAGAAGATGCTAGAAAAGCACTTGAAAAAGGAATCAATCAATTAGCAGATACAGTCAAAGTAACACTTGGACCAAAGGGCAGAAATGTAGTATTAGATAAAAAATACGCAGCGCCACTTATCACTAATGACGGTGTTACAATTGCTAAAGAAATTGAATTTGAAGATAGATATGAAAATATGGGTGCGCAATTAGTTAAAGAAGTTGCAACTAAAACGAACGACATTGCAGGTGACGGAACTACAACAGCAACACTTTTAGCGCAAGCAATTATTAGAGAAGGCTTAAAAAACGTTGCAGCAGGTGCAAATCCAATGGGAATTCAACGCGGAATAAATAGAGCAGTTGAAAAAACTGTTGAAGAAATTAAAAAATATGCAGTATCTGTTGAAACTAAAGAAGCAATTGCACAAGTTGCATCAATTTCAGCAAGCGATAAAACTGTTGGAGATCTAATAGCCCAAGCAATGGAAAAAGTTGGCAATGATGGAGTTATCACTGTTGAAGAATCAAAGAGCATGGGAACAACTCTAAGCGTAGTTGAAGGTATGCAATTTGACAGAGGATATGTTTCACCTTATATGGTAACTGATACTGACAAAATGGTTGCAGAACTTGAAAAACCATATATCTTAATCACTGACAAAAAGATTTCTAGTATACAAGATATTTTGCCATTACTTGAAGCAGTAGTTCAAGCTGGCAGACCTCTAGTTTTGATTGCCGATGATATTGATGGCGAAGCACTTGCAACATTAGTTGTAAATAAACTAAGAGGAACATTTAACTGTGTAGCAGTTAAAGCTCCAGGCTTTGGCGATAGAAGAAAAGCAATGCTACAAGATATTGCAGTGCTTACAGGCGCAACAATTGTTACAGAAGACTTAGGTTATGAATTAAAAGATGCTACAATTGAAATGCTAGGTAGTGCAGAAAAAGTCAATGTAGAAAAAGAAAACACTGTTATCGTAAATGGAAGCGGAGACAAGAATGAACTCGATGCAAGAGTAAATCAAATTAAAGCTCAAATCGAAAATTCCGATAGCGATTTTGATAAAGAAAAACTACAAGAAAGACTTGCAAAACTTTCAGGTGGAGTTGCAGTAATAGAAGTTGGAGCAGCTACTGAAGTTGAACTAAAAGAAAGAAAGTTAAGAATAGAAGACGCATTGGCAGCAACTAGAGCAGCAGTTGAAGAAGGTATTGTGCCAGGCGGTGGAACAGTTCTTATCGACTCAATAAAGACTGTATCAAAAATCTTAGACGAAGTAGAAGGAGACGAAAGAACAGGAGTTCAAATTATAGTAAGAGCTTTAGAAGAGCCAATCAGACAAATTGCAGACAATGCAGGTCTTGAAGGTTCAATCGTTGCAGGCCATGTAAAAGGCATGGACGATGGAATGGGCTTTAACGCAGCTACTGAAGAATATGTAAATATGGTAGAGTCAGGAATCGTAGACCCTGCAAAAGTAACTAGATCAGCTCTTCAAAATGCAGCAAGCATTGCAGCAATGGTTCTAACTACAGAAGCGGCAGTAATTGACGTGACTAAAGATGAACCAATGCCACAAATGCCACCAATGATGTAATAAATTTTAATTAAGACATTATAGTTAATAAAGACTATAATGTCTTTTTTTTTGCTAAAATTATTGCACAAATTAATTATTGGCGATAAAATATATTATAATAATTTAAAGGGGAAAAAACGATGAAATACGATATAACTTGTAGATTTTTATGGAATTATGTCGGCAAAAAAGTCACAAAAGATTTGAGCAAAAAAAGAGGCCTATCTGTGTGCAAAATGAAAAGAAAAGTCAAAAATGAATATAAACAGATGCTCAAAAGAACACCCGATGTAGGCGACATACCTCTTAGATTTAATATTTTATGGGGTTGTCAATATTTTTCATTTCCAAAAGCATTTCCAGACATGACAAAAGAAGAGTTTGAAAAAGCTACAATGGATATGTTTAGATTTAAAAGAATAATAAAATGGCTAAAAAAACATAAAAAAGTTTTTGCAGATAGATTTATAAATTCACCAAGAGTCTATAAAGGCAAAAATGAATATGACTGGGCATATGAGTATAAAAGAGATGATTTTCCAAAAGAATATTATACTATATATCACAGTTGTGGCTTATTGACTTTAGCAAAACAAGAAGATATGTTAGATTATTTGCCATATTTTTGCAAATTAGATTATTTTATGTATGATGGCACAGATGCAGAACTGATACGCACTAAGACATTGGCTAGGGGAGATGAATGTTGCAATTTCAGATTTATAAATAAAAAATTTAAATCTCGGGAAGAGATTATGAAAGAAGAAGGAATTAAAATAGAAGATTTAGTATAAATTAAAATTTTATATTTTAAGATATTGATTAGTAAAAAAATCCTTGGCATTAGGCCAAGGATTAATTTATTCAGATTTAATTGCGTCAATTGCAGATAGTGCCATTGCTTTTCTAGCAGGAAAATAACCAGAAAGTAAACCGATCAATGCTCCAAAAGTCAAGGCGACAATATATAGCCACCATGGAATTATTGATATCTGTGGTGGAGCGCCATCTGGGCCCATGCCCATGCTGTTTGAAACAAATTGACCTCCCAGACTATTTAATGCAAAGCTCAATAGCGTCGAGAGAAGCAAACCTACAACGCCACCTAAAACGCCTATAAAGGCTGCCTCGGTCAAGAATAATTTCTTGATGTCTTGAATCGAAGCTCCAATTACTTTCATAACGCCAATCTCTCGAGTTCTCTCATAAATACTCATAACCATAGTATTTGCAATTCCTATTGAAGCGACAATCAAGGAAATGCCTCCAATACCACCAAAGATTGCTTGTACAACTTTAAATTCTTGTCTGGCATCGTCAATCATAGATTGCATTCCCCAAGAATCGTAGCCCATATCTTTTATAGCATCAGAAACTTCTTTTACATAATCAATATTGTCAACTTTTAGCCTCAAATTATTGTATGTTTTCTTTTTATTTTGCTGTTCTTTTTCACCATCGGGATTTGATTTACTTTCGTAATCTTTTTTGAGCTTTTCAAATGAATCCACATCCATATAGATTGCTTGATTCATCTCTCTATCGGTCTGAGGCTTTAAAACTCCAACAACTTTGATATCTTGTAAATATTCCGTCTTACTTTCACCCGTGTTCCAATTAATATCTTCAGTATGAATTTCAATTTTAGATCTTAAGGGATCAAGCTTTTTAGGTTCTGCTCCAGCAGGTGGCCTATGAGTGGGCCAAAAACTTTCCACAACGTCAGAGCCCATTATTGCGACAGATGAATCATCGCCTTGTTTTAACATTCTGCCTTCTTCAATTTCTAATCCAAAGGCCTCCATTTCTTTTAGAGTCATTCCCAAAACATTGCTGTAAGCTGGATCGAAATGCTTTGCTTTTAATCTTATTGAAAATCTCCTATTCGGCATTACAGCTTGCACATGAGGAAGCTCTTCCAAATCTCTAATAGACTGGTCAGTTAGTTCTTTTGGCTTTCTGGCTCTCTCATCATAGCCACTATATACATTTAAAATTGTCAAATCGCCCCAACCGCTGATTTGTCTTTCCATCATGCTTGTCATACCATAGCCTAAGCTCAACATAACTATAATGGAAGTTGTTCCTATAACTACACCCAGAATGGTCAGGGCAGTCCTTAGCTTTCGGCTAAAGAGATTTGCCACTGCCATTCTTATCATATCAATTGTCCTCATCGATGCTCAATTCCTGTTCTTCTTTCTTTTTTTTACGCTTTTTAAGCACCACAATCAATATAATTGCTGCTGGAACGAGTAGTGCAATCCAAAATATCGGCTTTTTATAAAACGGCTTAGTCATAGGTCCATAATCAAAGTCTTCGCCGTCCATATCTGGCATTTGCATTTCTTCAAAATTTAAAGTAAATTCCTTTTCTTCAGTTTTTACTTCACCAGTATTGTCTTCATAAGTTATTACAAATTTACCTTTTTTCTCTCCTGGTTCCATTGCCGTAACATCCATACTTACGCTATCAGAAGTTCCTGGATTGAAATTACCTTTATAATAACTTGAACTTTCTGTTGTTAGATCATCCGATTCCAATTTAACTTTTACATTATAGAGAGTAACTTTACCCGTATTATAAAAACTCATGTCCACATAGCTTGGTTGGCCAGTAAAATACGGGCCAGCTGTAGTTGGTTCATCTAAATCGAGTTTTGCTTTTTGGATAACTGGCACGCCTATGAGTTCAGTTGCAGTATATTTTTCTGCAGATTTGTCTTCATATTCAAAATTTGCAGTAATCGTATAAGTTTTGGCTTCGGTGTCTGGAACCGTCGACATTGTAATTTGCTTTTCAACTTTGCCGCGAGGGGCAATACTATCTATATAGAAAGTGTTTGAGCTATTTACTGGAGTAAATACTGCTCCCGTCACTGGCTTTGTCTTGTCGGTGCTTTCTCCCGGTTCACTTGTCAAATATAATTTAATATTTTTAATTGTCTTTGTTTCATTCGTATTGAATAAAGTTAGTTTAATATCGAAATTTTGGCCCGCTTGAACTAATTTGGGCTCTATTTCATAAGTTTCGATAATCAGCTTTGGAGTCGAAGTAGGTCCTTTTTCTCCAGGTGCGCTCTCTTTAGGCGCAACTACGAATACGCCTACAGTCTGCATTATTTCGTGAGGTTTATCTGGAGAAGTAGAATCGTCTACATATTGCACTTTAATATCGACTGGATAGTTTTGAGTCTGTGCGCCAACTGTCGATCTGAAATCGAATGAATATTCAGCAGTTTGACCAGGGGCAAGGCTCTCAACATTGGCTTGAGAAGCGCTGCGACTAGTAAGCCCTGATTCGTCTTTTGAAAGCGCTGATATTACAATATTTTTAGCTTCTGAAGTTCCAACATTTTTTAATGTAAAGGAAATTTTTGCATCTCTATTTCTGCCAATTGCCTTAGCTGGAAAAGAAATTCTATCAAAGATTAAGGTTGAAGGCTGAAATGCCAATTTTTTAACTTCAACTGAAAATCCATATTCTCCTTTTGGAGGTGCAGTCTGTCCCTCTTGCGAGCCAAATTCATATTCCAAACTTAAAGGATAAGTTCCGCCTTGTGCATTTTTGGGCACAGTCAGTTCAAAGAATACATATTCTGAACTCTTTGCTCTAAGCTCCGTTATATCTTGCGTTGAAAGACCTGATTTCATATTGATTCCGTCAGCTTTCATGCCTTCGCCTGTAAGCTTTAATTTAAGATTTTTTGCAGGCGCATCGCCCGGATTATAAATTTCAAAACCGACTGTAAAATCATTGCCAGGTTCTATATAGCCAAGTGGTAATGTATCAAGCTTTGTTATTTCTACAATTGGGTTTGAAGGTTGTTCGTTATCCACTCTAAGATATACTGTTTCGTATTGAGTGTATTGAGTCATTGCACTAGGATCTTTATAAACATCATTGTTATTATTATCTTTTGTTAATTCCGTGTCCCCATAATAATTTAATTCAATATTTATTTTAACAGTTTTTGATTTTACATTTTTATCTACTACAATAGCAAATTTACCTGTT
>JAUNVH010000010.1:24197-45588 GCA_030537765.1 Tissierellia bacterium
TTTAACAGTTTTTGATTTTACATTTTTATCTACTACAATAGCAAATTTACCTGTTTCACTTTTGGGACTCGTATTACCTTTCTCTAAAAGGCCGATAACATAATCTCCATTATCAAATCTCAATAAATTATCTCCATTTATATAAACTCCTTCGGGAGAATCTATGGAAACTTTTGCTGTTATATTTTTTGCATAAAAATCTGTATGATTGCTTATTTCGATTGTAGAATCAAATGGCAAGCCATTAGGTATTATATTAGTTTCTTTTGCCTTAATAGTTAAAAAACCTGAACCACCACTTGCTGGCATTACCGGATCGGCAAAAGCCGTAATATTACCGCTAATTAGCAGTATCGCTGTCAGAATCAGTATCAGTGTTTTCTTCATTATCAATTTTACTCCTTCCAAATATACTTTCGTTTTCTTCCACTCTGATGACTTTGCCGTCTTTAATTTCAACAATTCTGTCGGCATATTTTGAAATATTGATATCATGAGTGACTATTATTAATGTTTGTTTAAAATTACGGGCCATACCGCATATTAGTTCCATAATTTCTACAGAGGTCTTTGAGTCCAAATTTCCCGTTGGCTCATCGGCAAAGACGAGTTTTGGCTTATCGACAAATGCTCTAGCTATACTGACTCTTTGTTGCTGACCACCACTCATCTCATTTGGTTTATGTAGCATGCGTGAGCCTAGTCCTACATTTGTCAAAATATCTTTTGACATCTGATCTCTTTTAGATTTTGAAACTCCTTTAAATATCAATCCCAAACTGACATTGTCAATAGCTGTCAATGTCGAAATTAAATTATAAGATTGAAATACAAAGCCCACATTCAACTGTCTAAATTTGGTTACTTGCATCTCGTTTAATTTAACAATATTTATACCGCCTATAGTAATATCACCTGAAGTCGGTTTGTCCAAGCCGGCAATCATATTTAGCAGTGTAGATTTTCCACTACCACTTGCGCCGAGCAAACATAGAATTTCATGCTTGTAAATATCCAAATCTATTCCGTTTAATGCATAGACTTTTTCTTGACCCATTCTGTAAATTTTTTTGAGATTTCTAATTTTGATAAAACTCTCCAATGCTTCACCTCCGCAACTTATAAAATTATACCATATCAGACTTAGATAAAGTAACAAAATGGTAAACTTTAACAAATCTTAATAATTGTATTTCAGTATATAAAAATTTCAAAGTATTTTTCAGTAAATTTTTGTAAATATATGCTAAATCATAATTAGATATGGTAAAAATATAACATTTACTATAAAATGGATATGGTGATAAAATTAATAATAAATATAGCGAGAAATTATTAATGGCCAAGAGGAGAATATAGATGAAAAAGTTCAAGATGATCGCAACTGATTTAGACGAGACATTATTAAATAAGAAAAAACAGATTTCAAAAAATAATATTCAGGCTCTTCGTGATGCAACGAAGACGGGCAGTATCGTTGTATTGGCAAGTGGAAGAGTGATGAAATCTATAGAGAGTTATAAAAAAGCAATAGATATTGAAGCGCCTATAATTTCATGCAATGGAGCATATGTAAAAAATTTGAATGGAGATATTATTTTAGATAGACAAATTCCATTTGAAACAATTAAAGAAATTGCACGAATAGGCGATAAATATGGTGTCTATTATCATTTTTATAATAGCGAAAATATTTATAGCAAATTTAAGGACGATAAATATAAAAAATATTATTTTACATCGGGATACGATAATGAAAAAGTAAATATTAAAATTCAATATGACGATATAGAAGAAATCAAAGAAAAAAATATTCCGATATATAAAACGCTATTTATTTCTTTAGATATTGAGCTTAGAGATAAGGTCGAAGAAGAGCTAAAAAATATTCCTAATACGACTGTAACAAGCTCCATAAGAAATAATATAGAGGTAACAGCAAAAGGCGTTGACAAGGGAGCTGCTTTAAAAAAGCTAGCTCAAATATATAATATTGAAAATAAAGATATTATTGCAATTGGCGATAACAGAAATGATATTCCCATGATTGAATATGCCGGTCTTGGAATTGCCGTTAGAAATAGTGCTAAAAATTTAAAAGACAAGGCAAAACTCGTTGTCTGTTCAAATGAAGAAGATGCAGTTGCAAAAGTGATAAAAAAATATATTTTAAAGGAAGAATTTTAAATTGAGTTTAAATATTGTATTGGTAGAGCCACAGATTCCACATAATACTGGAGCAATTGCTAGAACTTGTGGGCTGACTCATTCTATTTTGCATTTAGTGAAACCTTTAGGTTTCTCCGTAGATGATGCGCATTTAAAGAGGGCGGGCCTCGATTATTGGAATCTCGTAGATATAAGATATTACGATTCATTTGAAGAACTATATAATAAAAACAGAGATAAAAAATTTTGGTTTGCAACGACTAAGGCAAAAAATCTATATACTGATGTGAGTTTTAAAGATGGAGATTTTATTGTTTTTGGAAAAGAGACTAAGGGGCTTCCTGAAGAGATTTTAAATTTAAATCCCAAGAACAATATTAAAATTCCAATGTTAAAAGATTTTGGGCGAAGTTTAAATCTTTCAAATTCAGCAAATATAATATTATTTGAAGCGTTGAGACAAAACAATTTTTTAGATTTAGAATAAAATATACTATAATTAAAATAAGGGGTGTTTAATTTGGAAATTGTTCTGCCTATATTAGGCGGCCTAGGTATATTTATTTATGGAATGAATTTAATGGGAAGCGGATTGCAAAAAGCCGCCGGCTCAAGACTTAAAAAAATGATTGCAGTATTGACTAAGAACAGATTTTTGGGAGTCGTAGTCGGGGCATTAGTCACTGCAATTATACAGTCTAGTAGTGCAACGACAGTTATGGTAATCGGTTTTGTAAATGCTGGTTTAATGAATCTTTATCAAGCTGTCGGCATAATTATGGGGGCAAATATTGGTACGACCATAACATCGCAGCTAATCGCTTTTAATTTAACGGCATATGCGCCGCTGGCAGTCGTTATTGGCGTATTTATGAGCACTTCCACAAAGGACAAAAAAAGAAAAGATATGGCCGAGATTTTAATAGGTCTAGGTTTACTTTTCATTGGCATGGATATGATGAAAAACGGATTAGAGCCTCTTTCAAAAACTGGTATTTTCGAAAATATCATGGTCAAGCTCACAAATCCGTGGTTAGCTATGCTCACAGGAGTTATATTTACGACTGCTGTGCAATCTTCAAGTGCTGCCATAGGTATACTTCAAGCCTTGGCATCTAAGAATTTGATAACTATGAATATTGCATTTCCGGTGTTATTTGGTGAAAATATTGGAACGACGACGACAGGACTATTATCGAGTGTCGGCGCTTCAAATAATGCCAAGAGAGCTGCATTTATACATTTGATGTTTAATACAATCGGAACGCTTTTATTTATGTTTGTGTTGCGCCATCCAATTGAGGCACTCGTTGCCCAAATGACGCCAGGCAATATGCAAAGACAAATTGCAAACTCACATTCACTATTCAATATAATAAATACAGTTATTCAATTTCCATTTGCGGGCTTTTTAGTAAGAGCAAGCGAAAAGCTCATCAAGGGTGACGAAAAAGAAAAAATTAAAGCTTCGTTATATCTAGATAAGAGAATGTTATCTACGCCTTCAATTGCAGCTGCTCAAGTGCGTAAAGAGATATTACACATGGCAGAAAAGGCGCGTGAAAATCTATTTCTAGCTAGAGGTATTGTCTTAGAAAAGCAATTTGATAATTTAGAAAAACTAGAAGAAAATGAGGATATTTTAAATCAATTAAACTATGAAATAACTGAATATGTCGTAGATTTAAATAAACAAAATATTTCAGAGGCCGAAGTCAAATCTAATAATTTATATATATATGCATTAAACGATATTGAGCGCATAGGAGACCATATAATCAATATTGGAGAGCTAAGTGTTTATAGCGAAGAGCATAATATAAACTTTAGCGATCAGGCCAAAAGCGAATTGGAAAAAATGTTTGATTTGGTGGAGCTCAATTTAAATGATGCAGTTTCAGCATTTGAATCTTTTGACATCGAGGGTGCAAAGAAAGTTAGAAAGACGGAACAAGAGATTGACGATTTAGAAAGAGAGTATAGAGATTATCACGTAGATAGGCTCCAAAGAGGTATATGTGACAGCGGTGCAGGCATAATGTTTTTAGACACAATATCAAATTTAGAACGAATTTCTGACCACTGTTACAATATTTCTGGCTATGTATTAGAAAATAGCTAATAGACTAGACTTTTAATTTTACTGCAAATGATTATCTAAATATGATATACTATAGTTAATAAAATTTTAGGAGGAATACATGTTATACGATACTATTATTATCGGTTCAGGTCCAGCAGGACTTGCAGCCGGGCTGTATGCAGCAAGAGGAAAACTTAAAACATTAATTTTAGAAAAAGAAATGGATGGCGGACAAATTGTAGGCACAGCCGAAGTTGAAAACTATCCTGGAACCAAAGCTGGTTCATCTGGACTCGATATTATCAATACGATGGTCGAGCAAGTAAAACATTTTGGCGCTGAAAAGAAACAAGAAGGCGTCATCGAAGTAGATTTAAAATCACAGCCTAAGAAAGTTAAAACTGAAGAAGGCGAATATGAAGCTAAAACAGTCATAATTGCAACAGGTGCATTGCCAAGAAATACGGGCGCAGTAAATGAAGATAAATTTATCGGAAGAGGAATTTCTTTTTGCGCAACATGTGATGCGGCATTTTATGAAGATTTGCATGTATATGTAATTGGTGGCGGAGATAGCGCTGTTGAAGAAGCTATCTATCTAACAAAATATGCCAGAAAAGTTACAATCGTTCACAGAAGAGATGAACTAAGAGCTGCCAAATCAATTCAAGAAAAGGCATTTAACAATCCTAAGATCGACTTTATTTGGGACAGTCAAGTCAAAGAATTTGTTGGCGATATGATGGTTGAAAAAATGATTTTGACCAATCTAAAGACTGGCGAAGATACAGAAATTGTTCCAAATGAAGATGACGGTATATTTGGAGTATTCGAATTTGTGGGATATAGCCCAAATACTAAGATTTTTGAAGGACAAGTGGCTATGGAAAAGGGCTATATTGTAGCTGGCGAAGATACTAAGACTGATGTAGACGGCGTATTTGTTGCTGGAGATGTCAGAACAAAAGATGTAAGACAAGTTGTTACTGCGGTTTCTGACGGTGCTGTGGCAGCTTTAAAAGCTGAAAAATATATTGACGAACTGTAATACATTAGAGAATTAGACATTCTATATGTCTTATATAAAAATTAACTAGATAGATATAATTTTTATATAGTCAGATATTGATTTTTCAAGCCAATTATGAGCTTGAAGATTAGTATGTAAATGTTTTCTATTGAAATATAAATAACAATAGTCTATAATATGAATTATAATAACAATATTTAGGGGGAGAAAGATGAAAAAAAGATATTTGATTTTGGCGTTGTTACTGATACTATCATTTACTTTAGTAGCTTGTAGCAAGCCAGCAGATGATCCTGCAGAAAAACCAGCAGAAGAAACTCCTGCGGAAAAACCAGCAGAAGAAACTCCTGCAGAAGAACCGGCTGAAAAGCCAGAATCTGGTGATTTAAAACTAGACATGAAATCTGGTTTCGTTACAGACGAAGGTGGAATTCATGACGAATCATTTAACCAAAGTGCTTGGGAAGGCTTGCAAAGAGCAGGCGAGAACATTGATGGCTTAGACGTAACTTATATGGAAAGCCATAAAGATTCAGATTATGATTCAAACCTAGACGCATTATTAGACGAAGATTGCGAATTAATTTGGGCAGCAGGCTTTAAATTAGAAAATGCTATGTTAAAGGCAGCTGAAGCTAATCCAGATGTTAATTACGCTTTAATCGACGCTGACTTTGGCGAAGGTTCACCAAGCAATTTACTTGGAATTATGTTTAAAGCTGAACAACCATCATTCCTATGCGGATATATCGCAGCTCATATGACTGAAACTGACAAAGTTGGTTTCGTAGGCGGTATCGAAGGAAATATTATCTGGGGCTTTGATTATGGATATAGAGCTGGTGTAGATTATGCAGCTAAAGAACTTGGCAAAGATATTGAAGTTTTAGTTCAATACGTTGGAAACTTCTCAGACCAAGCAGCTGGTAAATCAATTGCTACTTCAATGTTCCAACAAGGTGCAGATATAGTATTCCACGCAGCTGGCGGAGCAGGAATCGGTGTTATCGAAGCTGCTAAAGACCAAGGCAAATGGGCAATAGGCGTAGATGCTGACCAAAGTGGATTAGCACCAGACAATGTATTGACATCTGCAATGAAGAGAGTAGACGTTGCTATTGAGAATACTATGAATAAATTAGCCGAAGGCGAAGAATTCTCAGGCGGAAAAACTATAACCTACGGACTTGAAGATCACGGTGCAGTTGATATTGCTCCAACTAGCGATGTTCATGTACCTAAAGATATACTTGACAAGGTTGAAACTATAAAACAAGAAATCATTGACGGAAACATTAATGTTCCATTTAACGAAGAAACTTATGAAACATTTGTAGACGAAATGATTAAGTAAGAAACTATAATAGATAAGCAGCCTAGAAATAGGCTGCTCATTTTTTAGATGGGAGGTAAGTTACATGTTGGATAACAACGCTCCTAATGCTGTTGAGATGATAAATATTACCAAAAAATTTGGTGATTTCGTGGCAAACGATTCTATTAATTTCACAGTAAAAAAAGGTGAGATTCATGCTCTTATGGGAGAAAATGGAGCAGGAAAATCCACTCTTATGAATGTGCTTTATGGGCTTTATGCTCCTACATCTGGAACTATAAAGATAAATGGTGAGACGATAAATATCGCAAATCCTAATATTGCAATTCAAAAAGGACTGGGCATGGTGCATCAGCATTTTATGCTGGTTGAAACTTTTACAGTTGTTGAGAACGTTATATTGGGCGAAGAGATAATGAAAAACGCCTTGACATTAGATTATAAAAAGGCGAGAGAAGAAGTAGTTGGACTATCTAAGAAATATGGCCTAAATGTAGAACCAGATGCAAAAATTTCTGATATTTCTGTAGGTATGCAGCAGAGAGTGGAAATAATTAAAGCGCTATATCGCGGAGCAGATATTTTAATATTAGACGAACCGACAGCAGTATTAACTCCACAAGAAATTGATGAACTTATTGATATTATTAAAAAACTTTCAGATGAAGGGAAGACGATTATAATCATAACTCATAAATTGAGAGAGATTAAAGCGATGGCAGATCGCTGCACGATTATAAGACGCGGTAAGAAAATTGATACTGTAAATGTGGCAGATGTAAACGAAAATGAATTAGCAGAAAAAATGGTCGGTCGTGAAGTAAAATTTGGAATTGAAAAAAAAGATAAAGAATTTGGAGATGTCGTTTTAGATATAGAAAATTTAGTCGTAAAAGATATTAGAAAGATTGACAAAGTTAAAGGACTAGATTTAAAAGTTAGAGAGGGCGAAATTTTTGGAATTGCTGGCGTTGACGGCAATGGTCAGTCGGAACTTTTAGAGGCAATAACTGGTCTTAGACATGTCGAATCTGGAAGTATAAAAATTGACGGCAAAGAAATTAAAAACAATACTCCAAAACAGATTCAAGAATCTGGAATATATAATATACCTGAAGACAGACAAAGACGTGGTCTTGTGCTGGACTTCTCAATTGCAGAAAATCTAATTTTAGAAAACTATGATGATAACGAGTTTTCAAATGGCATAAAGCTCAATCATAAGGCGATTCATGAGCATGCCGAAAAATTGGCTGAGAAGTTTGATATAAGACCTAGAAAGGTGGAGCAAGCCGCCAGAGAACTTTCAGGTGGAAATCAGCAAAAAGTAATTATTGCAAGAGAAATAACTAATGACCCTAAACTTTTGATTGCAGCTCAACCCACTAGAGGGCTAGATGTTGGAGCAATTGAATATATTCATAAATCATTAGTAAATCAAAGAGATCAAGGCAGAGCAGTTTTATTGATTTCATTTGAACTAGACGAAGTTATGAATTTATCAGATAGAATTGGCGTAATCTATGATGGTAAAATTGTTAAGATTTTGAACGCTAAAGAAACTGATGAAAGAGAATTGGGATATTTGATGGCAGGAGGTAATGCTAATGAAAAAGCAGAATAAATTAGTAATTACAATGTTTTCAATCCTGATGGGTTTATTATTTGGC
This sequence comes from Tissierellia bacterium, assembly GCA_030537765.1. Classification (GTDB taxonomy): domain Bacteria; phylum Bacillota; class Clostridia; order Tissierellales; family Peptoniphilaceae; genus JAUNVH01. The sequence continues at coordinate 32,486 of JAUNVH010000010.1, forward strand.
TCAATCGTTTTATTAATCTCTGGTATAAATCCACTAGAAGCCTATATGGTAATAATCAAAGGCTCACTTGGTAGACCAAAATATATCTCGTGGGTCATTATCAAGGCTGTTCCAATTATAATGACTGGTATTTCTGTTGCTTTTGCATTTAAGACTGGTCTATTTAATATTGGCGCCGAAGGTCAATATACTATGGGGGCTATTGGCGCAGTTATTGCTGGAGTTTATCTTGATTTACCGCCAATCCTACACGTTCTATTCGTATTAATATTTGGAATCATATTTGGTGGAATTTGGGGAGCACTTGTTGGATATTTCAAGGCGAAATTCAAAGTGCATGAAGTTATTTCATCTATAATGTTAAACTGGATAGCATTCTATTTTAATAATTTCATATTAGATTTTTCTTGGTTTAGACTTCCTGAGAGTGAATCCTCTTACTATATAAAAGAAAGCGCTTCGATTAAATTATTTCAAAATTGGAAAGCTAGCGAAGCGGGCAGAGAAGTTATAGCAAATAATAAATTGATAAAAGATATTCTTAGCACTCCAGTTAATTTAGGAATTGTCTTTGCAATACTTGTCGCATTTGCAATGTGGTATATTTTAAAACATACGACTACTGGCTATCAGCTAAAAGCCGTTGGTTACAATCGCGATGCTGCAGAATATGGCGGAATAAATATAAGAAAAAATATAGTATTTGCTATGATGATTTCAGGTGCTTTATCAGGCCTTGCAGGAGCTCTTCAAGTTGCAGGAGTCTCTGGCAATGTATTCGTATTGCCTTCACAATTAGGCTATGGATTTGACGGAATTGCAGTTTCACTAATTGCTGGCAATTCACCAATAGCTTGTATATTCTCTGGATTATTCTATTCGGCGCTAATGTATGGCGGCGGAAAATTAAATTCAGCATTAAAGACACCTTCAGAAATTATAAATATAATTTTAGGTATTATAGTTCTATTTATATCGATGCCAAAAATTGTATCTGTCTTTAAAGAAAAACTAAGTAATAAGAAATTACAAAGAGGTGAAAATAATGAATAGCATAGCGATTATTTTGGGAATAACCTTAATGTATGCGACTCCTCTAATATATACTTCCCTAGGTGGAGCGATGAGCGAAAACGCAGGCGTAGTAAATATAGGCTTAGAAGGCATGATGACTTTTGGCGCATTAATAGCAGCGACTGTTGCCTATTATACCAAAAATCCTTGGCTGGGATTTTTTGCAGGCGGTCTTGGCGGAATGTTTTTGGCCTTACTTCATGCTATCGCAACAGTCTCATTTCAAGCAGACCATGTAATAAGCGGAACGGCGATAAATTTCATCGGACCGGGGCTATCACTATTTTTGTGTAGGGCTTTCTTTGAAGGCGCTGCTCAGACTAGAACTGTTCCTTCAGAAGGACTTATGCCTAAGCCATTATCGGGAGTTTTTACGCAAAACTCAATTCCAGATATAATATTAAATCAGCCAATAACTGTGTATCTGGCATTTTTGACTGTGGCTATAATTTGGTTCGTATTGTTTAAAACAAAATTGGGCCTACGAATTAGATCAGTGGGTGAACATCCAAAAGCAGCAGATACTTTAGGAATTAATGTAAAGAAGATAAAATATATTTCTGTATTGGCATCAGGATTCTTAGCAGGTCTTGGCGGAGCGTCGCTGAGTATAGCTATAGTGTCTTCTTATAGAGTATCCCTAGTATCTGGGCAAGGCTTTATTGCACTTGCTGCATTAATATTTGGAAATTGGAAACCTCAAGGTGCATTTGCAAGTTGTTTGATATTTGGTCTAGCGCAAGGACTCGTAGTCTTTTTTGGACAAAGAGGTGTAAATACAGCTTTAATAAATATGCTTCCTTATGCATTGACTATGATTGTATTGATCGTATTTGTTGGTGAATCAAGAGGACCATCTGCAAATGGAGTACCTTATGAAAAAGAATAAATTGCTTATAAAGAGAATGGCCTAGAGCCGTTCTTTTTTTGTGCTTAAAAAATCTAAAAAATATTAAATTTAAGCTTCTAGATTGACATAGAGTGTAATAATAAATATAATGTAAATCAGTCAGAGTAGGAAAAGATGCGTCAAGTGTCGTCGGATGGGAAGTTGCCGACGGACGAAAAGAAAAATTTCTTGCGGTATCTTTTTCGCATCCGCTGCTACATAGTACCAACTATGGAGCTAGATAATTAATTTATCAACTTTGACAAATTCATAGGAGGTATTATAATGAAAGACACAAAAAAAATGGCGACTATTGCCATGCTAATTGCAATTCAATTAGTGCTTACCAGATTTTTATCTGTTGCAAGTCCATTAAAGCGTATTAGCTTTGCTTTTATTGCGCTTGCATTGAATGGGGCTTTATTTGGCCCAATTATTGCTGCTATATCAGCAGCTTTAGTAGACTTTATTGGAGCATTATTATTTCCCATCGGCCCATATTTTGCAGGCTTTACTTTAACTGCGGCTATTGCTGGCTTAATATATGGACTATTTTTACACAATAGGGAGATAAATTTCAAAAATATTATCCCATGTATAGTTTTAGTTAATTTAGTTTATCTCGTTTTAAATACAGTTTGGATCAGAATGCTCACGGGAAATGAATTTAATGTCTTATTAACTGCAAGAGCTCCACAAGCTATATTAGAAACATTTGTAAAATCATTAGTGCTAATATTAATTTTACCTAGATTAAAACGTGAGGCTTTAAGAATTATTAAATAGTATATATATGGGTATACTTTATGATGCATATAAATTTCAAAGTGGGATTGGTGAATAAGTGGGTAATAAATTTTTAGGATATATTTACAAAGGCTTAGGTTCGGCTCTAGATGCAATATTTGGTTTTATAATAAGCATACTCGAGATTATTGTAGGTCTATTAGAAGGAGTCAAAAGAATTGTAGCTAGCTTAGCAGGCATACTATTAGTGATGCTTTTTTTAAATCCTTTTGCACTGATTTTAATATTTAATCCGATAATAATTTCTATTTTTATAGTTTTAGTTGTAGTTCCATTTTTGGGAATGCAATTTATAAACTATCTAAAATATTTAAAATATATGGTAACAGAATATTTTTATGACAGAGCGAAAATGCATCTTTCGGGCGAAAAAATACATTATCAAACTATGGGTGATTATGGTAGGAAATATCGTCAAGATGAAGAAAACGCTCGACGCAGAGAGCAAGAAGCTTGGAGAAGGGCGCAAGAGGAAAGGCGCAGACAACAAGAAAGAGAATGGCAAGAGCGATTCAATCAATGGTATAGATATCAGCAGCAACAGCAAGGTGGATATTATAATGATTATAATCATTCAGGTTATAGACAGAGTCCGTTCCAAGATCCGACAGATGCTTTTGTAAAAAAATATAAAGAAAGCGCCCAAATTTTAGGCGTAACAGACGATGCCGATAAATATGAAATAAAACTTGCATATAGAAAAATGGCTAAGAAATATCATCCTGATGTAAATCACGAAGCTGATGCCACGAAGAAATTTCAAGAAATTAATGAAGCTTATGAATTTTTAAATGACAAAAATATCGAAAGATATAAGAATATGAGGAAAAATTAAGGGGTTATAATGAAGAAAAAATTTTTAATAATATTTTCAATATTGATTTTAATCTTAACAGCCTGTTCAAAAGATGTAGAAAAGACTGACAGTATCTTGAACAAAAACGAAGGACTGATAGAAAATAAAGAAATAGGTTTAAAAATAAAATATAATAAAGAATTAAAAGATTATATTCAATCTCTGGATGACGTTCAATTTAAACAAATTATGTTCGATAATTATCCAACTGATATGGCTAAGTCGATGGGCTTTGAGTCTTATACTAATTTGATTTTGAGAACAGATGAATTCTTAGAAAAGATTTCAGAAAATGATTTAAACAATAATAATATTGGTCAATATATAAAAGAACATAATGAATTTTTAGAATTTACAAAAGCTAATCAGCTAGAAATATTTAGCATTGTAACGATAGACGACAATTTGAATGCAATAATTGACGAATTAAAAGAAAAAGTAAAGAGCATTGGGGCTGAGCTTGTAAATTTAGGAAATGACAATGGCTTGACCTATTTAGCCCTCAAAACGAAAAGAGAAGATGTAGAAGAGTTTTTAAATAAAGTCAATAGTGAAGAGATAAAAACTAATCTATTAGATCTATATGATCATCTAGAAGCGAATATTAAAATTGAGCAAGTTGAAAGAGGTAAAGCTGGTTTTCTAGATATTGAAACTGTGGATCTAGATGGAAATAAAATTACAGGAGAAATATTTAAAGACAAAAAGCTTACGATATTAAATGCTTGGGGAACTTTTTGCGGTCCATGTATAAAAGAGATGCCAGATTTGCAAAAATTGCATGAAGAAATAATAAAAGATAATATGCAAGTAGTGGGTATTGTGATGGATGTGACAGAAGGTGACGAAAATCAGATTGCAGAAGCTAAACGTGTAATTGGGGATACTAATGTAGAATATCTTAATCTAATTCCATCAAAAGATATGATAACTAATCAATTAAAAGATGTGTTTTCAATTCCGACAACTTATCTAATTGACTCTGAGGGAAATATTTTAACTTCGTTCGTGGGAGCAAAATCTTTAGAAGAATTTAGAGAATTGGTAGAACAATATAAATAGTTATTAAATAAGAAAAAGGCAGCCGATCTAGCTGCCTTTTTTGGTGCCGGAGGCGGGAGTCGAACCCGCACGATGTTGCCATCACTGGATTTTGAGTCCAGCACGTCTGCCAATTCCATCACTCCGGCATCAATCTTTTTTATAATAGCATAATTTTATATTATATGCAATAACAAAATCTTAGATATATACAATTTTTTTGTAAAAACTATTCTAAATATTTAGCTTATCTAACAAAAATAAAATAATTTCAAATAATTTGTTGACTTTTATGAATTGGTGGGTATAATAGTATTAGCACTCAAGATAGATGAGTGCTAATAAATAGATCGGAGGAGTTTATATGGATGAACGGAAAATCGAGATACTAAAAGCTATTATCTACTCGTATATCGATTTGGCTGAGCCGATAGGATCCAGAACAATTTCTAAACTCTATGATCTTGGAATTAGCTCGGCGACTATCAGAAATGAGATGGCCGATTTGGAAGATATGGGTTATTTAATAAAGCCTCATACTTCAGCGGGCAGAATTCCGTCTGACAAGGCCTATAGATTCTATGTCGATAGTTTACTTGAAAATTTGGAACTAGATATAGAAAGACAGGAGAGCTTAAAAAAAGAAATGGAAAAAAAGCTTATCGATGATAATGAAGAGCCTTATAAGAGAATTACCAAGGCCTTATCTGATTGGCTAAATTATACCACTGTTACATTGGTTCCAACTCTCCGCGGGTCTCAAATGAAGTATTTGAAATTACTCTATTTGGGAAATAATTTATTAAAGCTTTTGATCGTAGCTGATTCGGGAGAAGTTGAGGACTACGACTTTTATATTGATGAGGATTTTGATTTTGAAAGTGTAGATAAACTTTCAAATTATCTAAATATTAAACTTAGCAAAAAGTCTACGGCTGATATTAAAGCTATCGAGTTTCCAAAAGAGATGTCGGATATCGAACTTGAAATTTCAGAATTTTCTAAAAATAAAGTAATCGACTTTTTAGAAAGAGGAAAAGAATATAGAATCTATTCGACTGGTATCGGAAATATTATGACTTTTAATGATCTTAAAGATACGGAGGAATTGAAAAAATTTCTAGACTTTTTTGAAGATTCTGAAACTATTTTTAAATCACTTTTTTTGAACTCAGACGATTATGAGACTTTAAAAATTACTATTGGAGCTGAAAATTCAGCAGGTATTTTAAAGAATTGTTCGGTAATATCAGCCAAATACAGAATTGATCCATTACAAAGTGGAGATATTAGCATTATTGGTCCCACTAGAATGGATTATTATAGACTTATTAGAGCAATTTTAATGTATTCAAAAAATTTGAGCGAATTAAATGATTTGCTGTAAAGATGAGGTGTTAATATGGTAGATAAGAAAACTAATGATGGCAACGAAAAACCTGATATTCAGGAAGAAGATTTAAAAAATGCTGATGAAGATTTCGGCATTGAAATTGAAGATGCCGAGATAATCGAAGAAAATGACGAAATAGTCGAAACTAAAACTGAAACTGATGAGTTAAAAGATAGCTTAATCAGATTACAAGCCGATTTTCAAAATTTTAGAAAGAGAGTTGATAAAGAAAGAGAATCTTTAATTGACTTAGGTGTAAAAAAACTGGCTTTAGAACTATTGCCCGTTTTAGACAATTTAGAAAGAGCTCTAGACTCTATTAAACAAAGAGAAGATTCGGCTGATATATTACAAGGAATCGATTTGATTGACGATCAAATTGTGGATGTACTTGCAAAAGAGGGTGTTAAAAAGATGAAAGCCTTAGGCGAAGTCTTTGATCCAAACTTCCACCATGCAGTCGCAATCGATGAAGATTCCGATTACGAAGCTGATCACATTTGTGAAGTTTTACAGACAGGTTACACATTTAAAGATACTTGCCTACGACCGGCAATGGTAAAGGTCGCAAAATAAAGGAGGATTTTAATTATGGGAAAAATTATTGGAATTGACTTAGGTACAACAAACTCTGCTGTTGCAGTTATGGAAGGTGGACAAGCTACAATTATTCCTAATGTAGAAGGTAATAGAACTACACCATCAGTTGTGGCTTTTACAAAAGAAGGAGAAAGATTAGTTGGCGAAACTGCAAAAAGACAAGCTATAACTAATCCTGACAGAACTATTTCTTCAATTAAGAGAAAAATGGGTTCAGACTTTTCTATTAATATAGATGGCAAATCTTTGAATCCACAAGAAATATCAGCTATGGTTTTACAAAAAATTAAAGCCGATACTGAAAGCTATTTAGGAGAAAAAGTAACAGATGCAGTAATCACTGTTCCTGCATACTTTACAGATGCTCAAAGACAAGCTACAAAAGACGCAGGAAAAATTGCTGGCTTAAATGTAAAAAGAATTATAAACGAACCAACTGCAGCCGCACTTGCATATGGCATGGACAAAGAACATGGCCATATAAAAGTTATGGTATTTGACTTAGGTGGAGGCACATTTGACGTTTCCATCTTAGAATTGGGCGATGGTGTATTCGAAGTTTTAGCTACTAGAGGTAATAATATGCTCGGTGGAGATGACTTTGACAATTGCTTAATCGACTATATAAACGAAGAATTTAAAAAAGAAAATAATATAGATTTAAAAGCTGATAAGATGAGCTTGCAAAGACTTAAAGAAGCAGCTGAGAAAGCTAAGAAAGAACTTTCGAGCGCACTTACAACTAATATAAACTTGCCATTTATTTCTGGTACAACAACAGGTCCACTACATTTGAATATGGATATTTCAAGAGCTAAATTTAATGAACTAACTCATCATTTAGTTGAAAAGACTATCGAACCTGTTAAAGAAGCTATGGCAGATGCTAAACTTAGCGCTTCTGATATTGATAAAGTTATATTGGTTGGTGGATCTACTAGAATACCTGCTGTTCAAGATGAAGTTAAAAAACTCGTAGGTAAAGACCCACAAAAAGATATTAATCCTGACGAATGCGTGGCTATTGGTGCTGCAATTCAAGGTGGAGTACTTTCAGGAGATGTTAAAGATTTATTACTACTAGACGTAACTCCATTATCTCTTGGAATTGAAACTATGGGTGAAGTCACAACTAGACTTATCGAAAGAAATACCACAATTCCAACTAAGAAAAGCCAAGTCTTTACAACTGCTGCCGACAATCAAACAGCTGTTGATATTCATGTACTTCAAGGTGAAAGACAGATGGCAAGAGACAATACTACTCTTGGCAAATTCCAACTTACAGGTATTGCACCTGCACCAAGAGGAATTCCACAAATTGAAGTTACATTCGATATAGATGCTAACGGTATTGTAAATGTAAGTGCCAAAGATTTGGGAACTGGAAAAGAGCAAAGCATAACAATTACTTCCTCTTCAAATATGAGCGAAGCTGATATTGAACAGAAAGTAAAAGAAGCAGAAATGTATGCAGAAGAAGATAAGAAGAGAAAAGAAGAAATTGAAGTTAAGAATAATGCAGACTCTTTAATTTATCAATCTGAAAAGACTCTTCAAGATCTTGGAGACAAGGTCACAGCTGATGAAAAATCGAATGTAGAAAATCACATTCAAGAACTAAAAAATGTTATGGAATCAGGCACAATTGAAGAAATTAAAGAAAAGAGCGAACAATTACAAAAATCATTCTATTCAATATCTGAAAAACTCTATCAACAAGCTCAAGATGCTCAAGGCCAAGAAGCTCAAACAGCACAAGAAGATGTTGAAGATGCAGATTACGAAGTAGTAGACGAAGAGTAATTAGATAAATTTTAAGGCTCAATGGTGATTTCATTGAGCCTTTACTTGATTTTATTTTCTAATTTGTTAAAATAGTTTTTGGTGATTAATTTGAAAGATCTTTATGAAGTTTTAGAAATAGAAAGAACATCCAAAATAGAGGAGATTAAGGCGTCTTACAGACGCTTGGCAAAACAGTATCATCCTGATTTAAATCCTGGTGACAAAGAAGCAGAGAAAAAATTTAAAGAAGTGTCTGCAGCCTATGAAGTCCTATCTGATGAAAATAAAAAAGCAATCTATGATCGCTACGGCGAAGAAGGCTTGCGAGGAATGGCGAGCGGTCAAGGCGGATTTGGAGACTTTGGAGATTTAGGAGATATTTTTTCAGATCTATTCGATATATTTGGAGGCGGCTTTGGAAGGGGCTATGCAAATGAACAAAGAGCAAACTATCCAATGCGAGGCCGCGATATCCGAATACGCATGCAATTAAAATTTAAAGAAGCCGTATTTGGAACTGAAAAAGAAATAAAAATAACTCGGGAAGAAGTCTGTGAAACTTGCGCAGGCGATGGGATGAAGCCTGGAACTAAAAAACATACTTGTCCCAATTGTAATGGCAGTGGGCAGACAAGGCGAGTTAGAAATTCTCTATTTGGCCAAATGGTATCTGTTGAAACTTGCGAAAATTGCAATGGAACAGGTGAAATAATTGAAGAGCCATGTAAAGACTGTAAAGGTATTGGCAGAATTAATAAGAGCGCAAAAATAAAAGTTGATATTCCTGCTGGCGTCGATACGAACAGCGTTATGACTTTGCAAAGAGAAGGTAATGCAGGTTATAATGGAGGAGAAAGCGGAGATTTACAAATTATTTTTATAGTCGAAGAAGATGAATTCTTTAAACGAGAAGGCTATGATATATTTATAGATATTCCAATCAGCTATACAGAGGCAGCTTTAGGGGCAAATATTAAAGTTCCAACTCTCACAGAAACGACTGAATATGAAATCCCTTCTGGTACTCAAAGCGGTACAGTTTTTAAAATTAAAAACGAGGGCGTTAAACACGTCAATTCAAACAGAAAAGGAGATCTCTATTTCAAAGCAAATATAGAAGTGCCTAAAAAATTAAATCGCGAAGAAAAAGAACTTTTAGAAAAGCTTGCAAAGTTAGAAGGCGAAAATGTCAAAAAACGAAAAGAGAGTATTTTTGACAAAGTTAAAGATATATTTGACAAAGACCCGAATTAATTTTCGGGTTTTTTTATATGGATAAATACTATATAATTAATTTGAGGTGGCATTATGAATTGGTTTGAAATAATAATAGAATTTAGTCCTGAATATAAAACTGAAATGGAAAACTTTTTAATCGAATCAGGTATTGAAAGTTTTGAAATTATAGATATAAATGCATATGAGGATTTAAAACCCAATCCTAAGGATTGGAATTATATTGACGAAGAATTACTAAATAAAAATAATGACAATATTACAATAAAAGTCTATTTCCAAGACGACGAAATAATTAAAAAAGACGAATTTTTAAAAAAGTTAAAGACTAAAGACTTTTTAAATATAGAAATTAATAATATAGATTCTGAAGATTGGGAAAACAATTGGAAAGATTTTTTTGAAACAGAAAAAATTGGAAAAAATATAATAATAAAGCCCTCTTGGGAAGAGTACACACCAAAAGCTAAAGAAATAATAGTCGAGCTAGATCCAGGCATGGCATTTGGCACAGGAGGTCATGAAACGACTTCGATGTGCATAGAACTTTTGGAAAATTATTTAAAAAAAGGCGACACTTTATACGATGTGGGCTGCGGCAGTGGAATTATATCTATTGTGGCCAAAAAGCTCGGGGCAAAATCAGTGCTGGGCACAGATCTAGACAGCGATGCGATTAAAATATCGAGAGAAAATGCAAAAATTAATGGCGTAGAATGTAATTTTGAGATAGGAGATTTGTTGAAATCGCAAGATGAAAAAAGAGATATAGTCGTTGCAAATATTTTTGCTGAAATTTTGATTGAATTGATTAATGATTTAGATAGAGTGCTTTTGCCTAATGGATATTTTATTTGTTCTGGAATAATAGAAACGAAAAAAGATATGGTGGAAGAAAAATTGAGAGATTCTAATTTTGAAATCTTAGATATAAAAAAACAAAATGAATGGGTAGTTATAGGAGCCAGAAAAACTGATGAATAGATTTTTTTTGAAAGACGACAAAGACATATTGAGTGATTCAATTAAAATAGATGCGTATGATTTGAATCATATGAAAAATGTATTGCGTTTTAAAGACAAAGAAAGATTTTTAATAATATCTGATTATATTGAATACTTATGCGAGTACGATGAAGAAAATCCCAAATTTGCAAAAATTGTTTCTAAAAGAGAATTAGAGCAAGAAAGAGGCAGTATAAAATTATTTTTTAATGTTTTAAAAAATAATAATACTGAATTGATTATACAAAAATGCACAGAACTTGGAGTATCAGAATTTTATCCTGTAATTTCAAAAAGATCAGTCGTAAAAATGACTAAAAACGACGAGAAGAAAATTATGCGATGGCAAAAAATTGCAGAATCTGCTGCTAAACAATCGGAGCAAATAAGAATTCCAATCGTTCATAATATTATAGAAATTTCAGATATATATAAGTTTTTAGATAGAGATTCAAAATTGATAGTTCCTTATGAAGAAGCTAAAACGAATCATATAAAAGACTGTTTAAAAGAATTGAATTCAGATAATATATCTATATTAATAGGTCCTGAAGGCGGCTTTGAAATTAAAGAGATTGACCAATTAAAATCGCAAGGCGCAATTATTGTGACATTGGGAGAAAATATTTTGCGGGCTGAAACGGCTGCAATAGTTTCATCGTGGGAGGCTTATAATGCAATTAAAAAAAGTTAAAGCGATTACTTTGGGCTGTAAGGTAAATCAATATGAAACGGAAGCTATGCTCGAAAAGCTACAGAAAAATGATTTTGAGATAGTAGATTATGACGAAATTGCAGATATCTATCTAATAAATACTTGTACAGTTACAAATCTTTCAGATAGAAAATCTAGACAGCTGATTAGGCGTTCTAAACGAGAAAATCCAAATTCAATAGTAGTAGTTGCAGGCTGCTACTCGCAAATTAAGCCTGAAGAAATTGAAAATATGCCAGAAGTAGATATAATCATTGGCACAAGTGATAAATTAAAAATTTCTGATGTGCTAATTGAATATATAAGAGGCAATAAAGTAAATATTGTAAAAGAATTAGACAGAGTATCAGATTTCGAAGATATAAATATCAATAATATGAATGATATGACTAGGGCATATATTAAGATTCAAGATGGATGCAATATGTTTTGTTCTTATTGCATAATTCCATATGCCAGAGGCAGAGTGCGTTCTAGAAATTTAAAGAGCATTGCCGACGAAGTCAAAAGATTAGCCGATAATGGTTATAAAGAAATTGTGCTAACTGGAATACATGTGGCAAGTTATGGCAAAGATTTTAAAGATATAAAGCTGATTGACGCAATTGAAACTATAGCAAAAGTCGATAAAATTGAGCGCATTAGATTAAGTTCCATAGAACCTAATTTAATTGACGAAGATTTTCTCAAACGACTAAAAAACATTGATAAGATTTGTGATCATTTTCATATGTCTTTGCAAAGCGGAAGCGATAAGATATTAAAACTTATGAATCGCAAATACGATTATAAATCGTATCTGGAAAAGACAAAACTGATTAGAAAATATTATCCAAATGCCGGCCTCACAACCGATATAATAGTTGGCTTTCCCTATGAAACAGATGAGGATTTTCAAAAGAGCGTAGATGCTGTAAAAGAGATTAATTTTTCAAAGATACACGTTTTTAAATATTCTAAAAGAGAGGGCACACCTGCTGCCAATATGAAATTACAAATTCCAGGAGATATAAAAAATGAAAGATCTGAAAAATTAATTGGAATTGGCGAAAAATATGCCAAAATTTTTAATGAAGGTTTTATTGATAAGACTCTAGATGTACTGTTTGAAAAATCTGATGGAGAATACTTCAAGGGACATAGTACAAACTATATTCCAATAAAAGTTAAAAGTGATAAAGATATTACAAATCAAAATTTAAGGGTATATATAGAATCAATAGATCCAATAAATCCAGATGGACTTATTGGCAAATTGATTTAATTAAAAAGGAGGCTTAGAGATGACTGATTGCATTTTTTGTAAAATTATTGATGGCGAGATTCCTTCTAAAAAAATTTATGAAGACGAACTCATCTATGCATTTGAAGACATAAACGCTCAAGCGCCGGTGCATTTTTTAGTAATACCTAAAAAGCATATAAAAAGCATTGACGATATAGACACAGAAGATGAAAATTTAATTGGAAAAATTTTTACAAAAATTAAAGAAATTGCAAAAGCTGAAGGTCTAGATAATGGATATAGAGTAGTAATCAATTGCAAAGACGATGGAGGACAAACTGTTGATCATCTACATTTTCACATATTGGGCGGCAGATCTTTAAACTGGCCTCCAGGTTGATTTTTTTAAAATTTCTAGCGAATCAAATTTTTCAAATTGGTTGATTTACAATGTGATATAATGTATAATCATTT
>JAUNVH010000050.1 GCA_030537765.1 Tissierellia bacterium
ATAAAATGCGGCCAGATTTGACCGCATTTTTAATCTCTCTTTTCAATATAGGCTTTCAATTTTTCAAAAACAGGATATGAAATAGCATGTTCAACTTTGCACGCTTCAATCTCAGCAATGTCTTTTTCAACCCCCGCTTTTTCTAAAAGCTCTTTAAACCATAAATGCTTTTCATAAATCTGTTTCGCCTTTTTACTGCCCTCTTCAGTAAAATTTATAACTCCAGAGCGATCCATATTTATGTAGCCTTGATTGCCAAGCTTTTTCATGGCATTGCTAACAGAAGGTCTTGAAACGTCTAAAAACCTTGCGATATCAATCGAATAGACTTTCTCGTTTTCAATTTGGAGCCTATAAATCGTTTCTAAATAGTTTTCTACCGATGTGTTCATACTATGCATATCATTACCTCCAATATCTCTTATATACCCCATATTGATATTAAAATAACCCGTTAAATTATTCTAAAATTCTGCCATCTGTAGAAATCGTAACAACTTGCCATGGAATAAATTTTCCTGAATCGATCAAAGCCTTCTTAGTCATATTAAAAATTCCAGTACAACATGGAACTTCCATCTTCAAAATAGTCACGCTCTCAATACTGTTTTGCTTTATGATTTCAGTTAGTTTTTCAGCATAATCAACTTGGTCAAGTTTTGGGCAACCAATAATTGTAATCTTATTGCGCATAAATTCCTCGTGGAAATTGGCATATGAAAAAGCAGTGCAATCGGCTGCAATAAGCAGATGTGCATTATCAAAAAACTGAGCGCGAATTGGCGCAAGTTTAATCTGAATTGGCCAGTTTCTAAGTTCAGAAATTCTATTTAGTCTAGAATTATTGTCTTTAGAAAAACTTTTCGCAGCACTTCCAGAACAGCCTCCTTGAGCATTTTCAGTTCTTTCAAAGCTCTTCACAGCAGTCCCAGGACAGCCCGATTTTTTCGCCATATTCTTTTTAACTGCCTCCTCATCGAAAGGCAAGGCTTCTCTAATTTCAAAGCTGATAGCCTCTGTTGGACAAGTTGGCAAGCAATCTCCAAGTCCGTCGCAATAATCGTCTCTAAGTAATTTTGCCTTTCCATCAACCATTCCAATCGCGCCTTCGTGGCAGGCCTTTACACAAATTCCACAGCCATTACATTTATCTTCATCTATTTTTATAATTTTTCTAAGCATTATATCTCCCCCTCAATATAAGCATAGTCCAATTTAATCAAAAAATACGTAACTAAAGTTACAATTTCAAAGATATTTTGATATATGATATAATATAATTGATAAGTATTTTGACAGCGATTAGAATTTATGTTATATTTTTAGAAATTACTTAAATCTTAGGAGGGATATTATGTCCGCAGAATTTAGAATAACTCAATCTAAAGACGCTATGATTAAGTATGAAATAATAAAAGAAAAGCTTAATAAATTTAATAAAAATATCAAAAATGGGAATAGGTCTTTAGAAGAGAATAACAGATTATGGACTAATTTGCGCCAATTAGTAGCAGAATATGTAAACGAAGTAACCGACTTTACGCTAATTAAAGAAACAATAGAAAGTGTCGAATTTAACGACAGAAATGGAATCACAGTAAAATTTTTAGATTTAAAAAATGATTCCCTAGTCGAACTTTCAATAAATCAGCAATCATTAGCCGATTTAGATTCAAAATCAGATTTAATACAATAAACCGAAGTGATAAGATCACTTCGGTTTAATAATTAATATCTATAAATTGCCCCTACACCCATTGGAAATTCTGTAATATTTTCATCAACTACTACCACATCTCCATCACTAATTAAAACATTTCTCAAAAGCTCATCCACATCGTCAGTTTTTAAACCGCCGCCGTCTTTAGTGATAAATAGAGTGTCAATTCTTCCATTTTTAGCTTCTTCCATCGCCCTTGAAGCATTGTCGGTGCCTTTATCTCTTGAAATTTCCAAATTTAGATTGTCAATAAGATTTGCTATTTGTTTTTCATATTTGGGCAAAAGAATCTCTTTTAATTCTTTATTCAATTCTTTTGGATTCATAGCCTCTAGGGGTTTATCGATCACTTTTGTAATATTTATATCGCCCTTGGCATATTCTTTAAAATCAGATACGACTTCCACCGTGCCAAAAACTAATACAGGAATTTTTTTATCTTGCAAAAAGCTTCCCAATTCTTTGGCCACATATCTGAGATATTTTTCAGTTTCGACGCTATCGATTTCCGATTTAGTCTTATATGAAATCATTCCGCCACCAGATCTGTGGGTATCTTGTTGAATATCTTTATCATCAAATAATTCCTTGAAATTATTCTTAATATTAGGAGTTTCAACCTCTCTGATTCCCTCGTGGTCTCCGTAATAGAGATTGAATCTATCGCGAGAAATATCTAAAATATAAGTCTCGTTTAAAAATTCGTAGTAATTTAAAAGTGGCAAAAGATGAAATTTGTCACTAACTACAACTTTTTCCGGAGTCTTACCCTCGAGTTTAATGACCTTAGTCTCGTCATTATTAACTAAAACTGCCAAGCCGTTGGGAGCATTTTTCCAAAATTCAGGATTGTCATAAAGCTCCTCGGCTCCTTCAAGGAAATCCTTGCTGTCCTTTAAGCCGCATTTCTCTTTGAGCAATTTGTCTGCTTCAGTCAGAAGATTTTTAAATCTTATCAAATCTTCCTTATTGTTTGTAGCGCTTCTATTTGTTGGCAAATAAAAGCTGACAAATTCGCCGCCCGAAAGCTTTGCTAAATTTCTGATATCCAGTTTTTTCATTTAACTTCCTCCTTTGATTCTCCTTAACTGAAATTAATAAAGGAGTTATTAATTATATATACCCTTTATTTCTTTATTTAATTATAGTAAATCTATCGATGTAAAAATAAATTAATAAGTTTTCAAAAATTATATAGATAAATAAAATATAAACTAATGTAAATATCTATAATTTTATTTCAAATGGGTATATTATATTTGCAAGATAAAATAGGAGGGTTATTAATGAAAGAATTAAAGTTTTACTATTGCGACATATGTGGCAACATAGTTATTAAACTTGCAGACGGACAAGGGGAACTAGTCTGCTGTGGAGAGCCAATGGTAGTACTTCAAGCTGACGATACTGATGCAGCTTTAGAAAAACACGTTCCATTCGTAGAAGTTGATGGAAATAAAGTAAAAGTTGTAATAGGCGAAGTTGAACATCCGATGACAGAAAAACATTTCATCGAATTCATCACGCTTGTACAAGGAGATAAGATTCAGACAGTAAGACTAAGTCCCGAAGATGAACCTAAAGCTGAATTCTTAATTGATGAAGGCCCATTTGTAGTATATGAACACTGCAATATACACGGACTTTGGAAAAAAGAATGCTAATTTGCTTTAGGCAATCAAAAAGCGCAGCCAATGAGGCTGCGTTTTTTATGCTTGAGAATTCAATCTAATCAAAGTTTGAGTCAGTTTTGGAATCATCTGTTTCTTTCTAGAGAGCAATCCTTTTGCAAAAAATTCATGATTTTCAAATTTTTCATCAAAGCTCTTAGCAAGTTCATCTCCATATTTGCCCGTTACCAAAACTTTGGAATTCTCTTTAAAAATATCGGTCAAAATTAAAACAAAAGCCGCTTCATTTTTAGCCATTCGTTTTTTCTCCATAGCCTCAATCAAATCATCTTTAATATCTGAAAGGGCATCCAAGTCCATAGTAAATATTTGGCCCACTCTAATATTTTGACCTTCAATATTAAATTGCTTAATATCTCCACTAATAAGCTCTTCAATCGTCTTGTTTTCTAAAGCCGTACCAGCTTTAAACATTTCATATGCAAATTCTTCGGCATCAATGCCAGCAATGCGGCTCATTCGGCTGAGCATTTGCTCATCAGTATCAGTCGAAGTGGGCGATCTAAACATCAAAGTATCAGAAATAATCGCAGCGCATAAAATTCCGGCAATCTCTCTAGAAGGTCTGACGCCACTTTCAAAATACATCTTAGAGATAATAGTCGCAGTAGAGCCCACAGGTTCATTTCTAAATTTGATAGGCTGATCAGTAGCAATACTTGCCACCCTATGATGATCAATAATTTCCAAAATTTCCGCAGTCTCAATATCGTCAATACTTTGATTTTTTTCATTGTGATCGACCAAAATCAATTTCTTCTTATTGCTCGCTATCAAGTGGTATCTAGAAATATTTCCAATAACTCGATTTTTGTGGTCTAAAACTGGATACGATCTAAATCGACTCCTAGACATCTCGGCCATAACTTCATCGATATAATCATCTTTATGAAAATAAATAATATCTTCTGAAGTCATAACATAAGAAATCGGAACAGAAAGCGGCAAAAGTCTCGCGCTCATAAAAGAATTGAGTTCAGTAGAAATCACACTCACATCATGTTTTTTTGCCATCTTCACAATATCTTTTTCCATTTCATAGCCGCCCGTTAAGATGATAAGCGAAACTCCCTTAGAGATAGCATCTTTTTGTGCATCAGATCTATCGCCCATAATAACAATATCGCCAGGTAAAATATTGTCTTTGATTTTTCCCGGGTCCATCGCATAAACGGCCATCTTGCCGTCAAAGCTTTCATTCTTAGCATCGTAAACAATTTTTGCGCTCAAAACCTCGCAAATATTTTCTAAAGGCGTCTTAGATCGGCCCAATATCAAATCGTCCCAAACTTCCATATAAGCTTTCATAATATCTGAAAGACTAACAATCCCAACAATTCTATCATTTTTTCCCACAATCGGCACATTGTTCATCTGATTGTCTTGAATAATATTAATCGCCTTGTAAAATGGAGTATAAGGCGAGATAGAATAGGCCATATCCATATTCAAATCTCTAACTTGAGGCTTCATACTATCTTTAAATCTAGGCGGCTTAACGCCAAAATAATCTAATACGAATGCACTTTCTTTATTCAAATCTCCAAGGCGAATCGGCTCCGCCTCCACATTCTCAGTTCTGTTTTTTAAATCAGCATAAGCAATCGCCGAACAGATTGAATCAGTATCAGGATTCTTATGCCCCGTTATATAAATCTTCTCTTTCATTAAATCATCCCCATTATTAAGCTATCTATTATTATAACATATAAAAGATTTTAATTAAGCATATTAAAATCATTGCAATATTAAATTTGAACATAGATATCCTTGAGAATTCAAACAAAAAAGGAGACATAAAGTCTCCTTTAAACGTCAATCGTTTTAATTAATTACTTGTCTGTAATTATTCTAATCCAAGCTTCATCAATTCGTCCCTCTTCTAGGCGATAGTATACATGCGAATTAGTAGCTTCTACTAGTTCGTAATATGCCCAATGAGATCTGTTCAAATCGGTGAACTTCTTCAAATCTTCAATATTTTGAACATTTGCAAGTCCAACTTCAGTAACTTTTCTGTCATATAGACTATTTAGAATCTTAGCAGCTTCTGCTCTAGTTATATAGCCATCAGGTCTGAAATCTCCCTCTGGATAACCATGGATTCTATTATTACCATAAGCTTGATTTATTGCTTTTTCTGCCCAATGACCTCTAACATCAGCAAATGGTGCAAATGCACTGTTTGCTTTGTCTATAGGCATAATCATTTGAGCAAATTCAGCTCTTGTGATTGAACTTTCAGGTTTAAAGCTTCCATCTGGATAACCTCTCATCAATCCTGCCTTTACAACAGCATTGATAACTGAATTATACCAATCACTGTCCGATTTTGTATCGATAAAGTTTGGTGCACTATTATCTACTATTGGTAGATTTTCTAATCTTGCTAGTACCGCTGCAGCCTCGGCTCTTGTGATTTGGCCATTAGGCTGTACTGATCCATCTGGATAACCGTACATATAAGCGTAATGCGTGCCTTCTTCTCTGACAGGTTTCGCTTTAGCTGGCTCCAATGGTCCCCAGATATTAATAAATGGTGGATACCATGGTCTTTCCGGTGTTGGATCTGGTTTTGGTTGCTCAGGTTCAGGCATATTATTTCCTGCATCTTGAGTATAAAGCGCGTTAAATGTGGTATCTACTTCAATTAATTTCGGTAAAGTTGGATCCCATCTTTGTGGCGCCACTT
>JAUNVH010000051.1 GCA_030537765.1 Tissierellia bacterium
TAGACCTCAGTTTATTAGCTGAGGTCTTAACTATTTTTCAAATAATAAATAGCAAGTTGTGTTCTGTCTCTTAGATCTAATTTATCTAATATAGTAGAGATATAATTTCTCACTGTACCTTCGCTAAGATAGAGTTTATTTGCAATCTCTTTATTATTTAATCCTTCGGCGACTAATTTTAAAACTGATAGTTCACGTTCGCTTAAGGGGATTTCTATTTTTTCTTTTCTTTCTTTACCAATTTCTGAAATAATATTTGAATCAAATACCATATTGCCATTGATTACAGCCTTAATCGATGGGACAATGGCAGAGAAATTATCTTTTAAAATATAGCCTCTTGCGCCCAAATGGATGGCTTTATTTATATATTCTTCGTCTTTAAATGTGGTCAATAATAAAATTTTAGCATCGGGAAATGTTTCTAAAATACTTTCTGTTGCCTCGATTCCATTTATATTTTTCATTCTAATATCCATAAGCACCATATCGGGAAGATGCTTTTGATAAAGGGCCTTAGCGTCGCTTCCGTCAGTGGCGGTTGCTAAAACTTCTATATTTTCATTTTCAATAATTGTCGTTAATGAATTTAGAACTAATTTATCGTCGTCTATTATTATTATCTTCATTAGTTTTCCTTTCTGAGATTTAAGTAAATTCTAAAGCCTTCTCTATATGATATATCATAATTTCCGGCATATCTATCTGCCAATTCTTTTAGGCTCAATAGTCCAATTCCATTTTTTAAATTCTTGGTATCTACATATTTTTTGCCATTATCTTTTATTAATAAGGATATAAAATTCTTTTGCTCGATCAGTTTTATCTCTACAAAATCTGCATCGCTATGTTTTATAACATTGGTAAGACATTCTTTTATTAATGAGATCAATTCTAATTTTAGATTGAAATTTATTTTATCGCAACCGCGAATTTGATATCTAATTTCTAAATTCAATTCTTCTATTATTTCGTTTAATTTATCTTCTAATTCTATGGAGTCGCTCTTAAGCTGATGAAGCGTAGTTCTGATATCTTCCATGCCTGATTGTAGATTTTTTTGCATATCGGTCAGTCCCGATTTTATTTTTTCATCTTTTGTACCTGATTTTAGAGCTTCAGCATGAAGTATTGTGCCGCTTATCGTATGGCCCAGGGAGTCGTGCATATGTCTTGAGATTCGATTTCTCTCTTCTAATAGTAATAGATGCTCGTTTTTCTTGGCATCTTTTAAGATTTGATTCTGTTCTTGACGCAATAGGAGATTTTTTTCTGTCAAATCGTCTCTGATTTCGAACAGTCGATTATAATATTTTAATCTGTGAATATCTTTGTATGATAGATAGATTGAAAATATTGTTACGAGTATCAGTTTTAAATCTGGCTTTAAGAATAAAAGACTTAGGGCTATGGGTATTATATATTTTTTGTGATATATATCATAAAAAAAGCTGTACGAAAATATTGGATAATAATATAAAAATGAGCGGTCATAAAGCATCAATAAAATATAGGCTATTATTATCGAATTTTTGACTAAATTTTTATCATATATATTATAAATCGCATCTAAAATTATTACGATTATCAGCTTGATTATCAAATTTTCTATAGATAATGGAATATCTATAAAAAAGCAGCTCATGATGATTATTATTATTTTATCTATTAAAAAATGCATATTTAGCCCTCCAGCTATATTATACCTCAATTTTATTACATATGTCATATAGCTTTATGATTATAGACACTTAAAACTTTAGAGTATTTATTATATGATTTAATCACAATTATAAGAAAGGGGTGCAAATATGATTAAGGTCGATAATTTGGTTAAAAGATATAAGGAAGTTTTGGCTTTAGATCATTTTAGTATAGATGTTAGGGACAATGAGATTTTGGGGCTTTTGGGACCTAATGGATCTGGAAAGACGACTGCGATTAACTGTATGCTAAGTATATTAAAATACGATAAGGGCAGTGTCGAGATTATGGGCGAGCAGATGAGACCTGATAAATTTAATATTAAAAAAATAATAGGCATTGTGCCGCAAGAAGTTGCACTTTTTGAAGGACTTAGTGTAAATGAAAATATAGATTATTTTGCCGGACTTTATATTGAAGATGCTAAAGAGCGCAAAGAGGCTATTAAGTATGCAATCGACTTTGTCGAGCTTAGAGGCTATGAGAAGTTTAAAGTTAAAAAGCTTTCGGGTGGTTTAAAAAGACGCGCCAATATAGCTTGTGGCATTGCGCATAAGCCTAAGATTATATTTTTTGACGAACCGACTGTTGCAGTCGATGCTCAGAGCAGAAATTTTATTTTAGAGGGCATTAAACGGCTTGCAAAAGAGGGCGCAACTATTGTCTATACTACTCACTATCTCGAAGAAGCGGAGGAACTTTGTGATCGCATAGTCATTATGGACAGTGGCAAGGCAATTGCATCGGGCAGTGTTGATGAGCTTATTAAAAAGATTGACACTAAAGAGATTATAACTTTGAGCTTTACTGAAAATAAACCTGAACTTGTCGATAAGCTAAGACGTATTCCAAATATTATTGAGGTCGATTATGAAAAAGAACATTTTCTTTTGAAATTTGAATCAGGCGTTAATAATTTGGAAAATCTTTTAGACTTTATTCGTCAAGAAAACTTAGTCTATACTCAAATTTACAGCAAGCTTCCGTCTCTTAATGATGTATTCTTAGAATTGACGGGAAAGGAGCTGAGAGATTGATGAAAAATATCTTTTGGTCGTTTAAAAAAATGTTTTTGATTACTATTACATCTTCTGGATTTATATTTTGGTGCATTGCGTATCCTGTGATCTTGATGTCTCTATTTTATCTTGCATTTATGGGAATAACGACTACTGAATTACAAGAGATCAATATCGGATATGATAATAATCGCTATATCGAATTTTTCAGTAAAGAAATTGATTTTATAAATACTGAAAAAATGGATCTAGAAAAAGGCAAAGAAAGATTGCTCTTAGGGGAGCTGACTTCTTTTGTGGAAGATGATTTTACAATTTTAAACGTTAAATCTGGCCCTGAACAGACGGCTGTTAAAAATATTTTTGAAATCGCTAAGCGCATGGAGACTTTGGCAATTCTTGGCGAAAATCTAGATCAAGCCGATTTTGATACTGATTATGTAAATTCAATCAATCAGATAAGTCAGCCGCTAAATATTATCTATTTTTCTCTAATTGCAATGGTCTCACTTTATGGCTATTATGGAGCGATTGAGATTGTAAACTTAGTTTTTCCAAATAGATCAGCAACTGGCCAAAGAGTGGGCGTATCTCCTGTGAATAAGATAAATTTTTTAAATGCCGCCATTTTGGAAAATATTATTATAAATATGCTTGGAAATCTTATTCTACTATTATATATGAAATTTATTTTGAAAATGGATTTGATAACTGATCCAATAAAGACTTTATATATAATCTTTTGTGGAAATATTTTTGGCACTGGACTTGGTTTATTGATTGGATTAATTTCTAGTATTTCAGACGATGTTAAAACTGGCATCGGCATTGCATTGACTCTATTTTTATCTTTTCTAAGCGGTATGATGAATCCCAATGTAAAGCTATTTTTAGATGAAAAAATTCCAATTATAAATAAGCTAAATCCAATTTCATTAATCACAGACAATCTTTACCGCATAAATATGCTCAATATGAATAAGACTTTACTAGCCGATAGCTTAAAGGTCTTAGCTGTTGGATTAGTATTTATAGCAATTAGTGGATTATATATTAGGAGGCAAAGTTATGATAGTCTTTAAAACATTTATGAAAAGCGTATTATATAAAAAATATGTCTTTATTGGCTATTTGCTTCTCTTTACTTTAATCACAGTAATCAGTGTAAATAATTCGCCAAGAGAGGAAGAGTATTTTAAAGAAATGCCTTTAGATATAGCCATTGTTGACAAATCAAACAGTCCGCTTTCTAATAGTTTGATAAAATTTTTAAAACAGACTGATAATATAAGCCTGAAAGATTTAGAATTTGATGAACTACGAGAGGCAACTTATCTGGGAAAATATGATCTATCTATTATTATTCCCAAAGATTTTGAAAATTTAGTTGCAAACAAACAAAAGTCAATAGATCTTATCAATCCAGCTAAGAGTGTGCAGGCAGCTTTAATCGATATTAAATTTAAGAATTTCTTTTCGGCAGCTTCCATAGTTTTATCGGATGATAATTTTGACACCTCTGTTTTAGATACTGCTTTATCAAAAAAAGTAGATGTTAAATTGCTCTCTACTCCCGACAAAGAGAAAAATGATTTTGACTACTTTTTTTATAATTTCTCTTCGTTCATATTGATGTCGATTTTGATATTAGTAATTGGCAATACTATGATTGAATTTGGCAAAGAAGAATTGTTTAAAAGGACTCGCATCTCTAGTATTGGCATGAATTCATACAATCTTCAAGCCTATGCTTTCCAGATCGTAACGGCAGCAATTCCTGTAATTTTATTAATTATTATTGCTAAATTTATGAAGCTATACTACGGATATGAGGAGAGCTCTATTAGATATATTCTAAATCTAATCATTTTTGCAATGGCTGTTATTGGCATGATTAATATGGTCTTTAATATTAAAGCTAGCACTTTGGTTATGACTATTATGGCTAATGCTATGAGCTTGGGGCTTGCTTTTATATCGGGTATTATGGTTGGGCAACAGCATCTTAGTCCTGCTGTATTAAATTTCTCAAAACTTTTTCCCGTCTATTATTTAGTAAGGGCAAATACTGTAGTTATGAATAATGAATCTGGACAGCTTAGATATTTATTGATTCTCATGGGATTTTCTATTATGTATTTTCTAATTGGCACTTTGATTGCGAAAATTAAATCGGGCGAATTTAGAAGATGAATTCTCATTTATGATATAATAGCATTAAATATAATAAAAGGAGAATTATTATGGCAAATTTTATCAAAGACAAAATAGAAAAGTCTAAAAACGATCAGTATGAATATTATGAAAAACAATTTGGCCTTGAGGATTTAGATGAAGAAATAAAAGAAATAATAAAAGGAGATGCAAATCTTTTCACAGGCATTAATGGAACTGTTGCACAAAATTTTATAATAATCAAACAACTCGATATGATTTGTAAAAAATTGGATGAATTAAAAAAGAATGAATAGAATAATAAATGAAAAAGGAGCCATTTTGGCTCCTTAGTTCTTGTTTGATTATTCTTCTTTTTCAAACATATCCTTGGTTGCTCCACATATTGGGCATACCCAATCTTCTGGAAGATCCTCAAAAGGTGTTCCTGGCTCTACGCCGCTATCTGGATCACCAAATTCTGGATCATATACATAACCACAGGGTCCGCATACATACTTATCCATTGGCAAAAACTCCTTTCATGATTATATGATATTAATTACCCTAGAAAATAAAAAATAAACATTTTATCAATAAAATAAAAAGTGTGTAGTTTTGCTCTATTTTCTAATGTTTATGTTTAGTTTTTATTTGTCGTGGGTATTCTATATTTAGGTAAGGTGATTTTATGGAATACAGATTTTGCGGATCGGTCTTAAGCGACATGAAAATGATTAGAAACTTCGTCAGAGATCGCATCTTAGAAATCGATGATTATATAGATGATAAAGAAAAACTTTGTACTATTAAATTAATATTAAATGAACTCGTAATAAACGGAGCCATACATGGCAATCGATTAGACGAGGTTAAAAATGTCAGCTTGATGCTGATTATCGACAAAGACAAAATCTATATAAGAGTTAAAGATGAAGGTGCGGGAATTAAATACGATCCAAATAGCTACAATCCAAACGAACTTCTATCAGATGGACGAGGGCTGATTTTAGTCAGCAATTTGGCAGATCGCCTTATCATGAATGAAAATATAATAACTGCAATAATGAACTTGGGCCGATAATTTCGGCTCTTATTATTTTATAAAATGCAAACTAATTGCTAAGAGCACTTAA
>JAUNVH010000052.1 GCA_030537765.1 Tissierellia bacterium
TGTAATTGTATCACAGTGCGCTAAATATATCGATATAGTAGTATAATTTTGATTTTTGAAATTAAAAACTGAGAAAAGCTTTATACCTTTCTCAGTTTATTATACTTATTCGACAATCGCTCCTTTGCTTGCAGAGCTTACATATCTTGAATACCTTACTAGATATCCTTTCGTTACATTTGGTTTTGGTTTTACCCAGTTTTTTAATCTAGTTTCTATTTCTTCATCTGAAATTTCTATATCTAATTTTCTGTTTTCAATATCGATATGAATTATATCGCCTTCTTCTACTATTGCTAGAGGTCCACCTTCTGCCGCTTCTGGTGAAATATGCCCTATTGCGGCTCCTCTTGTGGCTCCGCTAAATCTTCCATCAGTTATCAAAGCTACGTCTTTATCTAAATGCATACCGACTATTGCAGCTGTTGGTGTTAACATCTCTCGCATTCCGGGGCCACCTTTTGGCCCTTCGTATTTAATTACTACTACATCTCCTTTGTTAATTTTGCCTTTATATATCGCATCTACTGCGGATTCCATTGTCGTAAATACTCTAGCTTTGCCTTTATGATTCATCATCTCTTTTGTGACCGCAGCAGATTTAACTACAGCACCATCGGGACATAGATTACCTTTTAAAACTGCTAATCCGCCTTCTTTGCTGTACGGATCTGAGATTGGCCTTATTACATTCTTATTCTTTATTGTCTTACCTTTTATGTTTTCTCCAACCGTTTTTCCATTTATTGTCACAATCTCAGTATTGAGGAGATTTGCTTTTGAAAGTTCGTTCATTATGGCTTGAATTCCGCCAGCAAAATAGAGATCGTCAAAATGAGCTGCACCACTGGGACTTATATGGCAAAGATTTGGAGTCGTCCTTGCTATCTTGTCAAATTCTTCAAGCTTCAGTTCTATTCCTGCCTCGTGTGCTATTGCGGGCAAATGAAGTGTTGTATTGGTTGAGCCAGCCATTGCCATGTCGACTCTGATTGCATTTTCGAATGCTTCTTTAGTAAATATGGACGATGGCTTTATATTGTCTTTTACTAATTCTACTGCCCTTCTTCCCGCTTCTTTTGCCATTGCCAATCTTTCTCCATAATATGATGGCACTGTTCCATTGCCTGGTAATGCAATTCCCAAAACTTCAGCCAAGCAGTTCATGCTGTTTGCTGTGAACATTCCTGAACATGAACCACACGATGGACAAGCCTTTTTTGCATATTCTTCGACTTCAACTTCTGT
This sequence comes from Tissierellia bacterium, assembly GCA_030537765.1. Taxonomy (GTDB): domain Bacteria; phylum Bacillota; class Clostridia; order Tissierellales; family Peptoniphilaceae; genus JAUNVH01. The sequence goes on from JAUNVH010000052.1 coordinate 1,249, forward strand.
GCGTTCGCCTTGTTTATAGGCCGATATCTGCTCTATACAGGTACTATAGTCTGTCGATTCTTCTCCGTAATGGCCTGTCGCCATCGGTCCTCCGCTTACTAATATTGATGGAATATCGAGTCTTGCAGCTGCCATCATCATAGCGGGCACTGTTTTATCACAATTTGGTATCAAAACTAATCCATCTAATCCATGCGCAAGTGTCATTGCTTCAATACTATCTGTTATTAACTCTCTAGATGCCAAGGGATATCTCATACCTTCATGACTCATGGCCATGCCGTCACAAATTGCTATCGCAGGAAATTCTACTGGTACTCCACCTCCAGCTGCTACACCCAGCTTTGCAGCATCTGCCAATGTTCTTAAATGAAAATGTCCAGGTACGATTTCATTAAATGAATTGACTATTCCTATAAGAGGTTTTTTTCCTATTTCATCTTCTAGCTTTCCTGTAGCGTACATTAGTGATCGGGCTTCTATCTTTTCTGGGCCCCCATATACCTTCTCACTATTTAATGTTTTCATTTATTCCTCCAATTTTAAATTACAAAGCTCAATATTAACACTATTAAACATCCAAATACTCCAGTAACTGCTGATGTTGTTGTCCAGGCTTTTATACCGACTTTAACATCCATGCCTGAAAATCTTGTAACAACCCAAAAGTAACTATCGTTTATAAACGAAGCTATCATTGCACCAACACAAATTGCCAAACAAGCTAGTAGTGGAGACAATCCTAAACCAGAAAGCATTGGAGCGACAATCGAAGCTGTGGTTATCATTGCAACTGTTCCTGAACCTTGAGACAATTTGAGCATCGATGCCATTATCATTGGTAGTAATACATGTGGAAACGGCGTTGCAGCAATTGCATTTGCAACATAGTCTCCAATTCCTGATGCTCTTAGTACTGCTCCCAAAGCGCCACCTGCTCCTGTTATGCAAATTATCAAACCAGCATCGCTAAGTGATGCTTCTAATACTGAAACGACATCTTTTCTAGATTTATCTTTCGTGAGTCCATATATTGCTATTAGTACACCCACTAATACAGCGAATATCGGATTACCAATTACAGAAATAATTTGATTTTCATAATTTAATGCTGCTGTCAATGTATTCATTAGAATCAAAATTACTGGTACAATTATTGGAGCAAAAGATATAAAGCCACCTGGCAAATCTTCATCGCTCATAACAAATTTCTTTGCTTCTTCGTCTAATTCCGGAATTATCATCTCTTGATTTTTTTGAACAAATCTAATATAGAATAATACTATTGGGATTAATATTGCTGATATTAAAACCCCAAATATAATTAATTGCCCTACGTCTACACCTAAGATTGCAGCAACTCCCAATGGTCCAGGTGTTGGAGGAACTAAATGATGAGTTAAATATAGACCTGCACCTAATGCACAACCAAGAGCTACCATTGATTTTTTTGTATTTCTAGAAAACTCTTTAGCAAGCTCTGAGAGAATTACAAAACCTGAGTCACAAAATACAGGGATAGATACTAACCAGCCAGATAAAAGTAATACAAGCTCGGTCCTTTCTTCACCAACCATTTTCAATATCGATTGGGCCATTTTCTTTGCTGCACCTGTTACTTCCAATATCTTTCCCATCATTACTCCGAAGCCTATTACTATCCCTATGCTTGACAATGTTCCACCAAAACCGCTTGAAACAGTTTGCATGACCTCAACAGGTTCCATTCCGCCTATAAATCCAACAACTATTGCTGCAATTATTAGAGCTGGAAATGCTTGCACTTTCGTTTTTAAGACTAGAAAAATTACAATTGCCAAACCAATAACTAAAGCTAAAATTAATTGTGTGCCTTGCATAAAAATCCTCCTTTTTAAAACAAATCTCATATGGCAAATGACATAAACTTCATGCCATTTGCTCATATACCTATAGCTGACATTTTTTAAAATTAATATAAACTACATGGCAGTTTTAATGCCATTTTGCTTTATGCTAATCGAATAATTATCTTTTCCAATAAAAATTACTTACTATAAAGGATTAACTAAAGCTATATTTAATTTTTAATCATAATCGGGCATCTAAATTATCAAATCATGATTAATTAAATTAAATCGTTTAAAACTTTTTGTTAAAGCTAGGTGCATATTTGGCAGCCAATCTTACCGCCTCTATCATGCTAACAGCAGATGCAGTGTTTTTACCTGCATGACTATAAGCCGTTCCATGATCAACACTAGTTCTTAAAAAAGGCATAGAGTTTGTTAAAGATATAGTTTTTTCAAAATCGTAAGTTTTTGTAGCGATATGACCTTGATCGTGATATAAGCTCAATACTGATGCATATTTTCCTTTTAAAGCTAAATGAAAGACTGAATCTGCACCTATTGGGCCCACGACGTCATACCCCTCTTTTTGGGCTTGCTCTATAGCAGGCACAATTTCATCCATTTCCTCACGACCAAATAAGCCATGTTCCCCAGAATGTGGATTTAAACCGGCGACCGCCATCGTTCCTTCTATGCCAAGCCTTTTCATTGCATCTGTACATCTTTTTATATAATCTAAAACTCTATCATATTTCACCAATTTAATCGCATCCATCAAAGATACATGTCTCGAAAGGAAAAATACTCTCAAATCGTTAACCTCAAACATAGTTAACGGATCTTTTACGCCTGAAATAGCTTCAAACATTTCAGTATGACCAATATAGGGTATATCTCCTGCTCGTAATGATTCCTTATTTATGGGTGTCGTAGCAACTGCGTCTATTTCTTTAGCCATTGCTAGTTCGCCACATAGTCTGATATATTCATAAGATGCTTTTCCACACTTAGCATCAACTTTTCCAAACTCATAGGGCTCGGTGATAATTCCCATATCAATCATATCAATAGTTCCTGGCTCAAATTTTGCATCAGCCACTTTTTCTACAACATTAACTTTTAATGGTAATTTTGTAATCTCTAAAGCCTTTCTGACTACATATTCATCTCCAACCAAAAACATTCTTGCAATTTCTTGAGTTTTCGAATCATTAAAAGTATACATAGTAATCTCTGGGCCAATTCCGGCAGGATCTCCTAGTGGTATTCCAATAATAGGTCTTTCTTTCATTTTTATCTCCTTCTTTCTTTATATTGATTCTATTTTTAATTTCTCCAAACAAACTTTCATAGCATTCTTGTCACCAACCATGCCGCCTTTGCTAATAACCCTAAGTCCAGGCAAGCTTCCTCCAATAAATCTACCATAAGCTGCCAATGGCATTATTTCTTCTCTTATCTCAATTCCTGTTGCTCCAATTTTTTCAGCAAAGGCAACCGTTATATCACCGCCACTGATAAATATACCTGCAAATGAATTGTCGCTATTAATAATTTCTTTTGTAATTTCAGCAAGTCCTTGTGAAATCAAATTTGATATTTCATCTACGGACATATTCAATTTATCAGATAAGTTTTTCAAATCTATCCTATTTTCTCCATCCTCAAAGGGCGTCGTTGTCACTAATAAAATGTCTTCTTCGTTTAAAAAATCAATTGCTTTCAATTTTGCTTTTTTTATTTCCTCCACTCTATTATTGACATCAGCAAGTACTCCCGCATCAACTTTTACAATTCCTAGTGATGTGGCAGATATTAATTCTTTAATTTGAGAAATAGTAATATCAGTAACAGATCCAACCACCATTAAAACTTTATCGTAAATCTTTCTTTGTTCTAAACGCAATTTTGCAAGTTCCATGGTGAAAGGACCTGGATCGATTGTGAAATAATTTATATCTAAATTTAATACTGCGTTTGCGATAATCTTTAAATGATTTTCAGAAAATCCATCGAATATCAATAGCTTAATTCCACGATTTTTATAATCTAAAATTTTTTTAGATAAATGTTTAGGACCCTTTTCAATATCTTCAATAAAAATTGATTCAGTAGTATATTTTAAATCTTTTTCAAAAAGCTCTTTAACAACAGAAGTTTTTACAGGAGTTTTTGTGTCTTTTCCTGCATCTGAATTAATCAATAGTGATCCATTTACTAACATAATTCCATTAATCACAACTCTATTACTCAGAGGGTAAACTGGAACTGCTATTCCAATAAAATCGTCTCCAAGATTGTCAAAAAATGCATTAAGCTCTGCCCCGATATTTCCTCTAAGAGTAGAATCTACTCGTTTGGAATAAAGAGTAATATCTTGAGAACGTGCTTTTTCTAACGCTTCAGAAACAACATCATACGCGAGTGATTTCTCCATTGCTCTAGAATTTGTGGATAGAGCAATAAACTCAAAATCCTTAGGAATGCCATCTTTTGGATTTAATACGCTTGCTGCAGATAGTCCTACTTTTTTCATAAGAGAACAATTTGCATTAGCTCCAGTCAAATCATCGGCTATAACGAGATATTTTTCCATAGTACCACCTTTTAAAAAATTATTAAACATAAACAATAAAACAAAGAAAAGATATATGATAATACAAACGATGTTAACCTTTTTTCAAATCAAAACTCTTTTAGGCTATTGTTATATCTAATTATACCATAATAGCATTAAACAAACTATATCGTCTTTTAAAAAAATGAATTAGAGATTCATAATTATCAAAGTTATTCTAAAAATTAAAGAAATTTCTCTCACAATTTAATTTTCATATTTGGTTCTAAAATATTATGGACAACTTAC
>JAUNVH010000011.1:0-19488 GCA_030537765.1 Tissierellia bacterium
GCACATGTCTGGGGGACATGGGGTCGCAGGTTCAAATCCTGTCATTCCGACCATCGAAACGGCTCACTCGAGCCGTTTTTTATTATAGTAAACTAAAAATATCCCGAGCGCGATCAATTCGCTCGGGATATTTAGAATAGTTTAATTCTTCAACATATTGTAGATGACTTGCGCAACTTCTGCTCTAGTTGCAGTTTGTTCTCCGTCGAATCTACCATCGTCTCTGCCTTTCATTATTCCATTTTCTAATATCTTTTCAACCGATTCAATTGCCCAATCAGGAATACTTTTCATATCGGTTATAGATGAATATTCTTTAGTCTTATCTATTTTTGCAAGCTCTAAATATCTGGCAAGCATTACTGCCATCTCTTGCCTATTAATTGGATTATGTGGATGGAAAAGTCCATCATCATATCCTGTGACAATTCCAACTTTTGTTGCCCAATTAACTGCTTTTGCATAATAAGAAGTGTTCGAAACGTCGTCAAAACTAACTTCGTTTTCGGCGAATGGTTCACCATATACTCTGTATAAAACAGTTATGAACATTGCGCGATCCATATTCATCTCGGGACCAAATTCATTTTTAGAAATTCCCTTGAAATATCCATTACTTGTGACATATTCAATCGCATCATAAGCCCAATGCCCTTCAATGTCTATAAACTCTTTTGCAGCATTTATATCTAAATCAGTCTGTTCAGGATTTTCTGGCAAATCTTCTTTTGCTTCAGGAGTTTCTGGTATTATTGGCTCATAAAATTCCCCGTCCCAAATTCCGGGATAGATTGGCGTAAATGGATCTTTGTCTACCGGCTTTAACTTCAGATTTTGAATTGCTAAAATTAATCTTTCAGTTGCATTGTCAATTTCAGTTTGACTGGAATCTAAATTATATACTTCTCTAGCATTAATCAGAGCTAAGTCCAATTCGTTTAAGCTGTTATCGGTATATTTATCTCTTGCAATTCTATTTGCATCTTCAATTGCTGAAGCCAATTTTGATTTATCTACCATTGACTGTTCTACTTCCACCACAATTTTTGGTTTGATGTTTTCTGGATTTATAAATTCAGTATTTACTAAATCTAATTCTCCTTCAATTTCATAAGTTCCTGGAACTTGTGATTTGTAATTGCTATTTTGTTTATTCCAAATCACTGGCACTTCAGCCTGATTCTGACCAAGTTGTTTTAGTTCAAAAGCATTTGCCGGAACTTGCTTAATCTCCCAATTTACTACTACAGTTGCAGGTAGATTTATGTCTTTAATATCTGTTCCAAAAGCTACTTTTACATTAGCAAGCGGTTCAATCGATTTAATCGCCTTTTTATCGACTAATTTAGTAGTTGCCAAGAATTTGAGATGAGTTTCAGCTGAATCTACAGTAAACCATGAAGGTTCTGCTACTACTTCATACTTAACAGGTTGTTTTATAATTTGAACTTTGTGATAGCCGTATTTCAAAGCATCGTAATCTGTTACAACATCATCCAAAACATCTTTTATCACAAATTCTAATCCCTCAATTGAATCTACTGGATTTCCGTCAATCTCATAGCTTATCATTAGCTTAGAAGTTTTTGGTTTTTCTTTTAGTTTGAACACAATTTCTGGGTTCATATCAGTTTTATCAACAATAGCTAATCTTTCATCAAGACCAAATATCTCATAGGCATCATTTAATACAGTAATTTTTACATCATAAAATCCCTCATCTACTGAAGTTCTGTCTTCAATTAAAACTTTGTTTTTAGTAACTTCTACTTTGTAATCAACGCCTTCAGTAAATACTTTTGATGGATTTAGATAATCTTGAACTATAACTGAAATGCTACCTTTTTCAGATACTGGATTCTCAGATTTTAAATAAACTGTGAGGGTTGTATTATGGTCTTCTACATTAACAAAATAGAAACCATCTCTCCAATCATATTCAAATTTATAGTTTACGCCTGGTGTTATCTTTACATAGTAAATTCCTGGTTCCAGATTGATTAAACTATCTGATACTTTTTTCTTACCATCCGCACTTGAATAATCTTTTACATATACTCCATCCATAGTATAATCTGTGCCTTCACTTAATGGCTTTTTAGTATCATAATCTAATACTGATAAATTAATACTACCTTTTCCATCTTCCAAATCTGGATTTGGTCCAACTTCTTTTTTCTCAAATACGAATTCAATTTCTGTTTGAGCTTTTGAAATCTGAACAGTCTTGGTTTTTTCGCCCTTATATTCATAGCCTTGAGGAACAGATTTCAATGTTACTAAATATTCACCATATGGCAATTTGTTTAAATCTTCATAAACTCTACCAGTTGCATCTTTAACTTCATATTCTGCTCCTGAAACTGCCTTATGATCTTGGTCTACTGATTTTATAATCAACTGGCCTGTATCTACTGCTTCCGCTTTTTTGTAAGTGAAGCTTGTTTTATTTGATCCGAAAGAATTTACTCTTATAAATCGACTTTCAGGCTCAACCTTGTAACCATCTGGCACTTCAATAGGCTCGATTTTTAAACTATTGTAAATCAGAGGCAAATTATCCATATCATAATATTCGCCGCCATATCCATATCCTTCATATGAAGCCTTATATTTAACATCATGATTTGTGCCATCTTCAAATATAGATTCGATATTTAATTTATAGCCTCCGGTTACTTTAACAGAGAATTTATTTTCTCCAACGGAATATACCATCCTATCTTTTTCAAAAGTCTTTTCCAATGCATAATTAGCTTCATCTAAGCCATATTCTAGGTCAATATATGAGCCTGCTTTAGCTATGGCCCTATACTTTCTGTTTCCAATGCTTTCTACTTTTAATTCCTCTCCAGTTTTCGTATCTTTAATTTTAACAGTGTAATTATCTGGAATAGTATCTACATCATAATTTTTTGTAAATTCTACTATGACTTCCTTATATCCAGCAGGAATTTCGGCTCTTAAAAATTCAAATACTACTGCTTTTGAATCAGCATCTAAATTAACTGTCTGAATTTTTTCGCCTTTTAAAGTATATCCGTTCACTTCGTTTACTTCTACGGTATATGTGCCATGTGGTAAATATCCAGTATGGTCTACAACTTCGCCATTAGCATTTTTAACAGTAAACTTAGCTCCCGGCACATGGTTGCCATTTTGGTCAAGCGCTTTTATATCGAGCTTGCCTTCATCTTCAGGCACTACAATATTTTCCTTTTCGATTGTGAATTTTACATATTCAGATTGATGTTTGATTTGAATCTCCACCGATTCTGGCTTAGCAACAAATCCGTCTGGTAATTCTACTGGTCTGATTACATAATGACCATAGGACAATTCTTTAAACCATGTTTCAATAGAATGTATGTCCCAATCAATATATTCTATGTCACCTGTGTGGTCTTTTAGTTCAAACTTAACATATTTTGTAGGCATCTGATCAGATATATCGACATAAATTGCCAATTCGCCCAAATGGTTACTTTCTCTCAAATCTTCCCATACGACGGAAATATTTATAACTTGGTTTTCATCATCAATTCTAATTTGAGTGTATTCTTCTTCCCATTTGTAATTCTTGTTATATGTGTCAGATTTTGGCACTATCCAATAATTTCCATAAGGCAAGTTATTTAGATTTTCGTATACTTTTCCGCCTTCTATACCTATATATTCATTATAGTTTATAGCTATATACTCTGGTTCAAAAGTATCCGTTCCTTTGATTATAGTTTCTACATTTACCGATCCTACATTATTGTTTATAGCCTTGAAAACAAATTCAGGTTCAGCCAATTTATTAGTATCATCTATTGTGACGTATTTGTACGGTGGAACTACATAATAACCATCTGGGATAGATAGTGGGTATACTTCGTATTTTCCATTAGGAATATCGGTATTTGGCTTATAAATCGTTCCTTCTACTGTATCGTAAATTTCATATTCAATGTCATAATTACTTCCGTCTTCAAAAATTGTCTTTGGAACAATTTTGGACTCTTCCCCTTGCAAATATTTTAGATATATCCAGTCTATTATTCCTTCAGTTACAACAACCTCTTTATTTGAAAGCACCCCGCGCCATCCTGCTTTAATATCTCTGACTTCAATTGTATATTTTCCAAGCGGAATTTTTGCATCCCAAAGTCTAAGTGTGCCAATTCCACTTTCGTAAAATTTATATTCTTTTTTGTTTTCTTTGTTAATAGCAAAAATATGAATATCTTCGTCTTTATAACCATCGCCCTCAACCTTTACAGTTAAGGTTCCAACTATGACTTTATTAAATTGAAGCTCAATTTCTTTTATCAATTCTTCGTCGGTTATCTCGAATAAAATCTCTTTATCGCCAATTAGTTCATAGCCTTCTTCGATGGCGTCTATAATTAATTTATACGAACCGATTTGAATTCTATCAAGATTCGTAATTTCAACGCTCTCATCTTCGGCCTTGACGATTCTGTAACTTATTCTTGGTTTATAATTTGTCTCGTCATTTAAGACTTCAATATTTATTTTGACTTTTCCAAGCGAACCTTCATATAATAAATTATCGATATTATCCTCAAATTTATTAAAACCTCTATCCAAAACCAATAATTTGATTTGATCGTAAGAAATTCCATCAGGCAATGTATACGAGCCATCTGCATTTTTCTCAATCACAATCTCGCCATCATTAGTATTGTAATATAGTTTTACATCTCTAATACCGCTACCTTCTTCTAAGATTTCAAATGTAAAATTGTTGTCCACCAATTTGGCTATTAAAACCTCGGGCGCAACCCTATCTATTATCAAATCATAATAGGTGTATTGAGTTTCAAATTCAGAGCCATCAGGTCTATTTCCGATTGCTTTAACGCCTATTTCAATACTATATTCTCCATCTTCATAATCAGATGAATATCCTTTTCTACCATCAAAACCCCACATGATTTCTGTATCACTCATTCCCCAATAGTCTCTGCCAGAATAGTGGTTTTTATTTCCATTATATTTATATGGAGTTATTGATTCTCCTTCGCCTATTCTTTCTCCATTTTCAACTTTATAGATTTTAATTTCAAAATTTTCGTAATTTCTTAGGAAAGTTCCCACAAATTGTAATCTATCCAAATTACCATCTCTATTTGGAGATAAGACTAAAGGCAAATCGAAATTCATATTTTCATAATTAAAATCTTTGCCTGCTCCCGCAATGACATATTTTCCGTCTACAATTGATGAAAAATGAGTGAATGGTCTCTTAAATTCATTGTTGTCTCTTATATCGACTTCTTTATAATCGCCATCTGCATCTAGATAGAATGGTTTCTTACCTTGTTTTGCTAATTCATAGATCGATGGTTCAATGACATCTAATTTTTCCCAACTTCCATTAAATCCAACGAAAGGTATTGACAATTTGACATCTGTATCTGTATCAAAGATTACAAATCCTTCAATAAAATATCCGTTTGCCATTTGAGATTTCAATTCTTCAGAAAATTGAGATACATCTATGTCAATTCTTAAAGTTTTTGATTCTCCAGCATTAACCGAAAGAGTTTTTACATCAGTTCTATATAAAAATCTGGGTGCAAGCGTGAACTCTTTGTTGCTAACTTCATCAGTTGTTACATTTGTATAGTAATTGTAACTGATATCTTTGTCTCCTAAGTTTTTAACCTCGACTTCAAAGCTAAAGTTATCGGTAATATCTCCCAAAGAAATAGCCGAGTAACCCGTCTTTGGATTTATCACAATTGCATTAGCTCCTGCCGCTCTTCCTAGCTTCATTATGCCGGCACCCTGATGTCTTGGCGATGATATTTCACCGTTTCTATCGACATGAGGTTCAGCCGTAGACATTAGTAAATTCTTTATTAGAGCCATCACTTCTTTTCCTTTAAGATTTGGAAAATCGCGATTAACTCTCTGTCTAATTAGTGTGATTCCACCAGCTACATGAGGTGAAGCCATTGAAGTTCCGCTCATATCACCATATTCTTCGCCATTTAGGGATGAATATATATGTGCACCGGGTGCCAATATTTCAGGCTTGAAATTTCCTTCAGCTGATAGTCCCCAGTTTGAAAAATCTGTAATATACCCACTCTTAGGATTTAAAATTTGTTTTTCAATTTCAGAAAAACTTATTTGTCCCTCAGGATTATTTAACATTTCAATTCCAGATGATCTCTTCAAAGCTACTGAAAATATTTCTGTACCACTCGTCCCCATGGAAAATAGATCATCACCACCGGCCGTATGATTGTAAATAACCGCTCCGATTGCACCATGTTTTGTTGCGTTTTGAATTTTTTCTACAAATGTCAAATCGCCTCTTTCAATTAGTGCAATCTTACCTTGTAAATCTTTATTTTCAAAATCTTCTACTCTTCCCAGTTTGCAATCTACATATTTATATTTCTTTTCATACTCTAAACCCATCGTGTTAGAAATATCATATGAAAATTCAGAAGTTTCATTATTGGACTTTAATAGAGTTGCCAATCGAGTATACATATAAGAGTTTTCCATAGCAGCAACTGATATTCCAAGTGGCGCAGTAGAAGGATTTCCAACTATGCCATAATCTGGATAGTCAGTAGAGGGATATGCAAAAGAATCCCCAAATTGACCTTCATTTCCGCCTGCAATAGCAATAACACAGCCAATTTTCGCAGCTTCTTCCATAATCTCGATTATGGCTTTGGGTATTGCTTTTATTGAGCCAGATGGTGATCCAAGTGACATATTAATAGAACTAGCATTAAGTTTTATTGAATCTTCTATCGCTTTCAAATAGATTACTGCACCAGTTCCTGGTCTACGAGCACTAAAAACTCTCATTGCCAAAAGTTGAGCTTCCGGCGCAACACCAGAGAACTGCGTTCCATCATGAAGCGTAGTAACATTTCCGCAAACTGTTCCTGCCACATGTTGACCATGCATTGAAGCATTTGGTCCCACTTCTATTATTTCGTCATTAAAATCTGCATAATTATAGCCATATGGTACTTTTTCAGTAAACCATTTTCCATCAAGACCAATTGGTAATTCGTCACTATTTTTGTATACCGCATTAGACGGATCCGTTAAATAAAACGCCGGATGCGAAGGGTCAAAACCTGAATCTATAACTGAACAGATTTGTCCTTCTCCATTAAATTCAGTCCATAATTTGTCGGCCTCAATGATTTTTACGCTTTTTGTCATGCGAATTTCATCGTCATAGACTAATTTAGTAGGCGCATTAAATTTTCCTGCAACTGTAATATTTTTTATAAATGGTTCATTAGCTATTTCTTTAGCCGTCTTATAGTCGGCCTCGCCTGTAAATCCGGTCATAATTAAATCCAATTCATATACTAATTTGAAATTTGGATATTTTTCAAAAATTATTTCTTTGGCATGAGTATTGGCTTTGTTGGCAAAATCCATTTGTGCTATTTTATTGCTCTCTGAGCGAAGCTCATAACCAGAATAACTATTGCCATATTGTTTAAAATACTCCTCGTCCAATTCAATAACTAAAGGTACGATTTCATCATCTGATATTTGTCCCGATGTCTGTGCTTCGAGGCGCAAAAAAGCCTCTGAATTTGACTCGACAAAGCTAGGATCATTCGATGAATTTGATCCCATGTCGGCAAATGCAGAGGTAAATGTGCTCAATATCAGAATCATGGCTAAAAATAAAGTTACAAATTGTCTTTTCATATTCCCCTCCATATTTCTTAATATATTTATACTACTATATTATTATAGTATATTATCACGACAATAAATGCAACGATTATATTTATTATATTTATTTTATTTTCATATTTTAACATGCATATAATAACTATTATAAAATAAGCCGATGTTTAAACACCGGCTTTTGATTAATACCATTCTTCAGTTGAAGTTACAATTTTATAATAGCTGCGAGAGGTCAAAGCGTAAATTATAATATAGATTAAAATAAACACTGCGACTGTGCCGATTGCCACCTTTAAATAGAGTGTAGCAGTTTCTATATACATGGCACTCAAAATACTTTTTACCATTGGATATGCAAAGGCAACGTGGATTGCAGCCACTACTATTGGCAGCATAAATACGGCGAGTATTTGACTTTTGATTGTGCTTTTGATTTCTCTTTTTGTCATTCCAACTCGTCTCATTATTGTGAAGCGGTGCAAATCTTCATAGCCTTCGGTCAATTGCTTGTAATAGATTATAAGCGCTAAAGCAACCATAAAGACCACCCCTAAAAAGAATCCACAAAAGACAATTCCACCGTTAAAGGCATAGTATAATTCAGAAGTTTCTTGAAAACTCTCCACTCCATATACTACATCTTTTTCTTTACGAATGTATTCTTTAAGTTCTTCTTTTAATTTTATTTCCTCTTTTGCACTGAGGTCTACATTAAAGCCAATTTTACTTTCATAATTTACTTTGTTGCTCATTTTGGTAGTATTTTCTTGGACGTCTTCAAAGCTATAATCATCGCCATAGACTAAGAGTACCCTGTCTAAATTGGTGCGTCCAAGTTCCATTAAAGGCGCAGGTATTTCTTCGCTTTGAAAAACTCCCTGCCACTTTATATTGCCTATTTCAATTTCTTGCGAGCCAATTCTATTTTTTGGTCCATAAATATATGCCTCTTTTGGACCTATGTTGACATCTTCCACCATAAATTTAAAATCCTTTGCCGGCATCAAAATTAGATAAAAAATTTCTGGATCTGTATCGAATCTATTATAATTATATTCAAATTCGCCGTTTTTAAATTTTAGGGCCATGCCTATATTTCTAACTTGCATTTGATCTTTCATTTCAATGCCTTTTTCTTCCATAAATTTTGATACATTTGCCATCATTTCTTTTGTTTCATCTGGTTTTGAATAGACCATAATATCTCGTGGCAAGAAATCTTTAATCAGCTTATTTGAACCTATATAGATAGTTACAGCAGAAGACAATAAGATGATTACAGAAGTTGCAATTATGGCTATATTTGCTAGACCCGCTCCGTTTTTCTTCATGCGGTGCATAAGTCCCGATACATTTGTAAAGTTTTTCTTTTTATAGTAGAATTTTTTGTTTCTTTGTAAGACTTTTAAAACTGCAACTGAAAGTGCTATAAACCCCGAGAGTGTACCCACAATTACAAATGCAACTGCTATCATAAATCTCATCATATCGAAAAATGTATCGACTGTGAGCGAAAGATAATAGCCTATGCCAATACAAATTATGCCAATGACTGCTAAGATCCAATTTACTTTTGGCTCCTTTTCGCCAGCTTGCGCTTCTCTTAAATATTTTATCGGCTGAATAAATTGAATACTAAACATTGATCTTATAAATATTAGACTGAATATTAAAAAACCTAATATCAAAGTGGCAATATAAGGAAATATTTCAGGTAAGTATACACTGTTGATCTTAGCTTTCGCTAGTTTTGTCAGTATGACTTCTGAAACTTTGAACAATAATGTGCCCATAATCAATGCGCCCACCATACTCTTTATATAAAGCGATATATGCTCCCAAAGCATTATTTTTCTGAGATGCTGTTTTTCCATACCTAATACTTGATATAGTGCCAATTCTTTCTGTCTGCGTTTTACTAAAAAGCTATGAGTATAGAAAATAAATATTATAGAAAATAATGCTACTATAAACACTGCCAGACCCAGAGTCATTTGAGTTTCTTTCATGCCCCTAAAACCAAGTTCTGCATATTTTTTTGTACTTGCCATCGCCGAGATTATAAAAAACAGAGTAAATGTAACAATACTCGCTATGATAAAGGGCGTGTAAATCTGTCTATTTTTTTTGATTCCATTTTTAGAAAGTCTTTGATAAATTGAGCTATTCATTTGTGCCACCTCTTGCCAATACAGCAAGTGTGTTAGTTATCTCCTCATACATTTGCTGCTGAGTTCTATTGCCTGAAAACAGCTGATGAAATATTTTGCCATCTTTTATAAATAAGACTCTCTTTGCAAAAGAAGCCGCTTTAATGGAATGAGTTACCATTAAAATTGTCTGACCGGCACGATTTATCTTGTCGAAATAGGCTAATAGTTCATCTGTTGAATGAGAGTCTAATGCGCCTGTAGGCTCGTCTGCCAAGACTAATAATGGCCTTGTCATCAAAGCTCTTGCAACTGCCGCGCGTTGTTTTTCTCCGCCTGAGATTTCATAAGGAAATTTTTTTATCAGATGATCAATCCGAAGGGTTCTCACAATCGGCATCATCTCTTTTTTCATTTCTTCATAAGTTTTTCCAGCCAAAACTAAAGGAAGCATTATATTGTCTTCTACGCTAAATGTGTCTAATAGATTGAAATCTTGAAACACATAGCCTAAATGTTTTCTTCTAAAAGCTGCCCTTTCACTATCGTCCATTGTCACTAAATCTTTGCCTTTCAATGTAACATGGCCTTCTGTCGGCTCGTCAAGCAGCGCCAATATATTTAAAAGAGTAGTCTTTCCGCTGCCCGATTCGCCCATTATGGCGACATATTCTCCAGTTTCTACACTGAATGTTATATTTTTTAAAGCTTCTATTTTATTCGTATCAAATCTAGTCTTATAAACTTTTTTTAATCCTTTCACATCTAATAACATTTTCTCACCTCGTTTAATATCTAAAAATCCAAATCGCAAATGTGACTATATAGAGCACAAATGACGATACTAATGTCACTTTTATATCGACTTCTAAATTTTTAAAATTTCTATAACCACAATTTATAACAAGTCCAAAGCTCGTGGTTAAAAATATAATCAAAAATAATATTGAAGCCATAAGAGTTATTTTTCCCATATTAAAACCTCCTATGACTCTATTCTAAATCACAGGAGATTTTCGAGCCATCGAAATGGCTTACATTTTCGATTTTAAAGTGACATTTTTGTAAGGTTAAAATTCTATTATTACAGTAGTCCCCTTTCCGACTTTAGATTTGATTTTTAGATTGGAGCCCAAGTTTTTTACAATGCATTTTGCAAGATAAAGCCCAATACCTGTAGATTTTTTGTTGGTTCTACCATTATATCCTGTATAACCAAGTTCTGTGACTCTGGGCAAATCTTCTTTTGGTATTCCGATGCCTGAATCTTTAATCACAATTGAATTTTTATTTTCCCAATAGATATTAATACTGCCTTCTTTAGTATATTTAATTGCATTTGAAAGTATTTGATCAAAAAGTAATCCAAGCCATTTTGGATCAGTTACAATTTCATGTTCTCCTCCATCAAATTTGAGTTTCAATTTCTTTCTTATAAATTGGGGAGCATATTTTCTGATACTCTCTCGCATAATTTCATCTATATTGCAATGCTTAAATACATAATCACTGCTATCTTGACGAAGTTTTAAATAGGCCATCATCATCTGCACATATTCTTCTATGCGAAAAATTTCAGCTTTTAATATATTTTTTTCTTCACTTTGCATATCTTCTAAGACCATATGCATTGCAGCAATGGGAGTTTTTATTTGATGCGCCCATATTGTGTAAAAATCTTCCATTTCATGCAAATGATTTATGGCGCTTCGCTTGTTTTCTGATAATTTATTTTCGGCATCTATCCATAATTTAGCCAGAGTTTTTTCAATGCCCTTTAAATTTTCAGGTAATTCTTTTTTTGACAATATTTTTAATTTGTTTCTGTATTTATAAAAATCGAATATCCCTACAAAAATTAATGCCGAAATGCTAAGTAGCGCTCCATAAAGGACTGTTTCTTTCGGTATATCAAATAGATAAATGATAATTGCATATATTATTGAAATTGATAATGCCAATATTATTATTACAAATCTATATTCTAAATACTGTTTTAAAATTTCTAAATTTTCATTAGGTTTTGACATAATAGCCTACTCCCTTTTTAGTCTTAATTATGTCGCCCGTTCCGATCTCTTCCAATTTTTTTCTAAGCCTTGCCACATTCACTGTCAAAGTATTGTCGTCTATATACATATCTGATTGCCAAAGTCTTTCCATAAGTTCTTCTCTAGAAACTACCTCTCCACGTTTTCGCATCAAGGTTTCTAAAATTTTAAATTCATTTTTTGTAAGTTCTATATGGCTATCTTTATAAATTAAAATCATTTCTTCGATTTTTAAAGTCAAATCGCCAACTGCAAGTAATGAGGAGGTCTTATTAATCTGATAAGTTCTTCTTAAAACTGCCTGAATTTTTGCAAGCATAACTTCCATTGCAAATGGCTTTGTCAGATAATCGTCTGCGCCCAATTGCATTGCCATTAATATATTTAAATCTTCTCCTGCAGATGATATAAATATAACTGGTATATCGCTTATTTTTCTAATTTCTGTTAACCAATGGTAGCCATTAAAAAAGGGCAATGTAATATCTATTAAAGCAAGTTGCGGTTCAAAAGTTTTAAAATCTTCTAAGACATTTTCAAAATCTTCGACCCGATGCACAATATAGTCCCATTTTAAAAGTTTTTTCTCAATCACATTTGCAATTACAGGATCATCTTCGACTAATAAAATCTTATACAAATGATTCGCCTCCTATTGATATTTTACTTTATTGCGATACAAAAATCCAGTTTGCAAATAAAGCTTTGAAAAGTCTTAGGAATTAAATCTATTATATAAATTACAATTCGTAATAAATAAAATTTTATAACTTTAATATTCAAATTTCTTGTCATATAGCATTGCAGCGTTTAATACTACTAAAACTGAACCTGCATTGTGAACCAGTGCTCCAGTAATTGGCGTTAAAACTCCGAGAACTGAAAGCACGATTGCAAACAGATTTATGAGCATTGAAAGCGAGATGTTTTTCTTAATCGTCTTTACTGTTTCTTGTGAAAGCTTTGTTATATAGACGATGTTTTTTAAATCTTCATTCATCAGCAAAATATCTGATGCATCGATTGCAATATCTGAACCTATAGAGCCCATTGCAATAGACACATCTGCCATCTTTAATGCCGGCGCATCATTTACACCGTCGCCAATCATACAGACGATGTTTTTTTCATTTTGCAAATCTTTAAGTAGTTTCATTTTATCTTCGGGCAAAAGTTCGCTATATACATCTTCAATTTCGCAAGTTTTAGCAAGATAAGCCGCAGCGTTTTTATTGTCGCCCGTCAATAAAATAGTTTTCGTATTGAGACTATTTAATCTATTTAAAGTTTCTTTGGCATCTGGTCTTAAACTATCTGAAAGTGCAATTGCACCTAAGAATTTATTATCCTTTGCAATATAGACTAATGCCTTGCCTTCAGCTGCCAAATTATTAATCTCATTCTCTTTTTCAATTGCAATGTTTTTTTCTTTTAAAAACTTTTTATTTCCACAAATTATTTCTTCGCCATCAATTTTTGAAATCACGCCCTTGCCCGGAAACATTTGAAAATCTTCTATATTATAAAATTTTACATTTTCAATTTTTGCCCTATCGATTATGGCTTTTGCAAGTGGATGTTCACTTTTTTGTTCTGCATTTGCAGCAATTTCGAGAAGTTTTGTTTCAGTTGTGTCAATGGGCAAAATATCGCTTACTTTTAAAACTCCATAAGACAATGTGCCGGTCTTATCGAATGCAATTACATTTACTTTTCCCATATATTCTAATGCCTCGCCCGATTTTATAATCACGCCTTTCTTTGTGGCCTGACCTATGGCTGCTACGATGGAGGTCGGAGTTGCCAAAGCGAGTGCGCACGGACAAAATACTACCAAAACAGTTACTGCCCTAGTGAGAGAAATTGTAAAATCGTATCCCCAAAATCTATTTAGAACAAAGCCAAAGACTGCTACAATCAAGGCAATTGGCACAAGCCATACTGCCCAAGTATCTGCAATTCTTTGCATTGGAGCTTTTTTACTTTCTGCTTCTTTCACTAAATTTATAAGTCTATATAAAGATGAATCTGAACCCACATTTGTTGCCCTATAATCGATTGAACCAAATTGATTTAGACTACCGCAAAAGACTTCATCGCCAATAGTTTTATCTATTGGCAGAGATTCACCTGTCATAATTGATTGGTCAATTGAGCTGCTGCCTTCAATTATTATACCGTCTGTTGGAATTTTTTCTCCGGGCAATACTCTAATTATATCGCCTGATTCAATATCGCTTGCCAAGACAATGGTTTCAGTTTTTCCAACTAGCTTTCTGCCTTTTATGGGCGTGAGATCGATTAATTCTCTTAGGCCTTTTTTAGCTTTTTCTAATGTCTTTTCTTCTAGTAATGCCCCTAATGCCATAATGAATGCAACTTCGCCGGCTGCAAAAATTTCGCCAATCATTATGGATGCGAGCATTGCCATTGAAATGAGTAGCGCAGAAGAAATCCATTTTTCTTTAATGAGCCTATAAACTGCCAAGATGAGCATGGGCGTGCCCGATATGATTATTGCGCCCCATGCGGGATCTATTGGCAGAGTTTTTTTCATAAGCCATAAACTTATCGATATTAATAAAAATATTCCCGAAACTATTGTCATCTTTAACCCAAATAAAATTTTTATTAATCTATTCATATTAATCCTTCCTTATTGACATTTTATAAATTTTAGTACATCATATTAATTACTGAACATACTGTTCGATTATATTTTATGACCAAATAATTGTGCAATCAATAATCAAAATCTATTATATGTTCAGTATCGAACAAATATTATAAAATGTCTGGAGGAAAAAATGGACCGTAGAATTTTAAAAACTAGAGATTCAATATTTTCAGCATTTCGAAAATTGCTAATAGAAAAGCCCTATCCCAAAATTACGGTGCAAAATATTATTGATGAGGCAAATATAGGCCGCAGTACTTTTTATGCCCATTTTGAAACTAAAGATTATCTCTTAAATGCACTATGCGATGAAATATTTTCGCATGTATTTTCAGTAGATCTTTTTAAAGAAGATAGTCACGATTTTTCTGATGCAAAAAAGGGAGATCTAAATATGATGAGCCATGTGCTATATCATCTAAGAGATGATAAATTGATTTTGCCCGGCATATTAAAAGGTGAAGGCAAGATTTTATTTTGGCAATCGTTTGAAAAATATTTTCAAAAATTATTAATCGATTATTCCATGCCCAATAGATTTGAAGACGATAATATACCGAAAGATTTACTTTTAAAAAATCTGACTGCTTCTTTTATAGAAATTATAAAATGGTGGATTGGAAGAGATATGGCAGATGATCCTGAAGAATTGATTTCACATTATCAAAAGTTAAATCAATTTTTTAATTAATTAGACTTGAAATGTTTTCAGTAATAGATATATAATAGATACGACAATTAAAGATTCGGGGAGCTTGTGTGACTTGCTGAGAGGAAGGTAGACCTTCGACCCATTGACCTGATTTGGATAATGCCAACGTAGGAAGTATTATGTTTTTTTGGAGTTGCAAATTGGGCAACTCTAATTTTTTTTAGGAGGAAATATGAACGACACCACAATTTCAAAAAATGACAATGTATTAAAAGTGCGTAAAATGGTTTTGACGGCAGTTCTAGCCTGCCTCGCCTTTGTACTGAACACCTTTTTATATTTTCCAACAATGGCGCCTTTTCAACATTTTGTAAATGTTTTGGCAGCAGTCTTTGTGGGCCCATGGTATGGAATGGCATCTGCGTTTTTATGCGGAATAATGCGCATGGCTTCGGGCAGAACGATTCAGGCTGTTACTGGTGCAATTTTTGGGCCAATACTTGGCGGACTAATCTATAAAAAGACCAAAAACTTTTGGCTAGTGGCAATTGGAGAAATTATAGGCACAGGATTTTTTGGCGCAATGGCTTCATATCCACTTATGAAAATGTTTTATGGATTAGATGCCCAGTCACCATTTTACTACATACCATTTTACACGCCATCGGCAGTAGTAGGCGCTGGAATGGGCATTGCAGTCTTAATGATATTAAAACGCACAAAAGTTTTAAATCGCGCATTACAAAAATTAAATTAATCGGAGGGAAAAATGAGAAAATTTAAAAATTTCAATTCGCAATATGTAGAATTTAGACATCACAGACCAATGATGATTTTAAGAGATGACAATTATAAAACGCCACTCATTCAATGCATTACAAATTTTGTAACAGTAAACGATTGTGCCAATATAATTTTGGCAGCAGGCGCATCGCCTTCTATGGCGCACGATATTCGTGAGGCAGAAGATGCAGTTATGGGCGCCGATGCATTAGTTTGCAATATGGGAGCGATTGAAGATGTAGATGCAATGATTTTGGCCGGAAAAAAGGCAAATGAATTAAAAAAACCAATTATCTTAGACCCAGTTGCCTGTGGCACAACTACGCTCAGACGCGAATCGATTGAACGCTTGCTTAAAGAAGTCAATTTTTCTGTAATCAGAGGCAATGCCTCAGAAATTCGCTATATAGCAGGCAAAAACACAGATTCTTGCGGTGTAGATGTGCATGAATCTGATAAAGTAACTGAAGAAAACTTAGAAGATTATATGCTCATGGCGCAAGAGCTTTCAAAAAAATTGAATTCAGTAATCGTAATAACTGGCAAAATTGATATTATAGCAAGCAGCGAATATGTCGCATTAGTCGATAGAGGTTCAAAGACAATGGCAACAATAACTGGCTCAGGTTGTATGCTCACCTCGCTAATTGGTGCACTTTGTGGCGCATATAGTGATGAAATTTTTCTTTCGACCTGGATAGCAGTATATATGATGGCAAAAGCTGGAGATATTGCCGAAGCTAAAAGAATTGAAAACAAAACGGGCAATTCCACATTCAGAAACGATTTAATAGATGCAGTTTTCAATATGAATAATGAAAATTTATTGGAGGATTTTGATGAAAGTGTTTACCAAAGAAGAGATTAAAAAAAGCCTATTGCTCTATGCAATCACAGACAGCCGTTGGCTAAAAACAGACGAAAAATTGATTAATGTTTGCAAAGATGTATTAGATAGCGGAGCCACATTTTTACAAATTAGAGAAAAAGATTTAGATCCAAATAGCTTTGCAAAAGAGGCAGAAGAATTGCGAGAGCTATGCAACAATTACAATATACCATTTGTAGTAAATGATAGTATAGAAATTGCTAAAAAATGTAGCGCCGACGGAGTTCATCTGGGCCAAAGCGATATTAAAGGAAAAAATTTGCGCCAAGAGATTGGCAAAGATATGATTTTGGGAATATCGGCCGGCACAGTAGAAGAGGCAAAACAGGCAGAAGAAATTGGAGCAGACTATATTGGAGTAGGCTCAATGTTTCATACTGGAACAAAAGATAGCACGAGAATTTTGACATTTGAAGATTTAAAAGATATAGTAAATTCAGTAAGCATCCCTGTTGTCGCAATTGGGGGCTTAAATATAGAAAATATATCGCAATTAAAAAATACCGGCATAGACGGAATTGCAGTCGTCTCTGCAATCTTTGCAGCCGATGATAAAAAAAGTGCCACAAAGAAATTATTAGAGCTTTCGAAAGAAGTCGTCTATGGAGAATAAAAAATTTGCCATCTTCGATATGGACGGCACATTGATTGACTCAATGCCCTATTGGAAAAATCTTGCGAAAGAATATTTGGAATCGAAAGATATTTTTTGTGATATGGAAGAGATTGCTCGCATAATAAAGCCCATGACAATGACAGAATCTGCAAAATATTTTGTGGAGCGATTTAAAATGAATTTGGATGAAAAGACAGTCGAAGCCGAAATGAATTCCATGATTGAAAAGCATTATATCGAAGATATTCCACTAAAACCTTGCGTAAGAGAATATTTAGAAAAGCTCAAAGCAAAAGATATTAAAATGTGCGTGGCATCGGCAACTACAAAATGGCTGATAGATAGCTGCCTTAAAAGACTTGGCATATTAGATTTTTTTGAATTTACAATCTCATGTGAAGAAGTCTTTGCGGGCAAAGATTCACCCGCAGTGTTTTTAAAATGTGCGGAAATTTTTAACGAAAAGCCTGAGAATATTTTAGTCTTTGAAGATGCGCTCTATGCCATAAAGACAGCAACAGATGCCAATTTTTATACAATTGGAGTCAATGATAATTTTGATGAAGAAAGAATTAATAAAATAAAAAATACTGCAGACTATTATATAAATAGCTTCTGCGAAAAAATTTGAGGAGGAAATAATGAAAGCAAGTATAGCAATTCAAGTATTGCCTTTAATTGAAGGCGATGAAAAAATTTGTGAAATAGTAGATGAAGTGATAGCATATATCGAAACATTAGATCTAAAATATGAGGTAGGCCCATTTGAAACTACAATTGAGGGCGAAAGTCTCGAAGAGCTAATGAATATTGCAACAGAATGTATTCAAATTGCAAACCGCGCAGGCGGCGATAAGATTGCAGCATATATGAAATTATTCTATGCACCTGAAAAAAACATCTTGTCAATCGATGATAAGATAGATAAATATAGAAAATAAAAATATCCCCAATAGTTTTTAAATTTTCTTAATAACTATTGGGGATAAATTTTTATTATTTAGTAATTATTTTTTTATAGTTATAGTAGCCGTCTTTGTGTTTTGATACCAGCTAATATCATAACCACTTTGTGGATTTTCTCTAGTCATGCCGAGCGCATCTGCTATTAGACCGAGTGGCAGATAGATTCTGTCGTTTGTGATTTCAGGTTTTACTTCCAAAGGATATTCTTTTCCATCGAGAGTCATAATTCCCGTATCGATATTTATGGTTATGGTCTTTTTGTCGTCTTTAAATGTTGCAACGCGCGTGCCATTATCGTATTCCACTTTCATATCCATAGCTTCTGCAACGTAGCGAAGCGGAAGCATTATGCGATCTGATTTTATATAT
Source organism: Tissierellia bacterium (assembly GCA_030537765.1). Lineage (GTDB taxonomy): Bacteria > Bacillota > Clostridia > Tissierellales > Peptoniphilaceae > JAUNVH01. The sequence continues at coordinate 18,852 of JAUNVH010000011.1, forward strand.
GGAGTTCCGTCCATCGCAATTTTTGTTCTGTTTAAAACATATTCACTTTCTCCCTCTGTGAAAGATATTACTTTTTCTTTTATAATTATATCTTGCGCAGGTTCTGATACAACTGGTGGTCCAAATAGATTCCAATTCATATTGCCCGTTGGTAGATACGTTCCGCTTGGTGTTGGAGTAGATCCTTCAGGTCTTATACATACATATTTATATTCTGAATAAGCAAAATCGGGATATGGCGCATCTATTTCTTTTTTATTCAATCCATCATATTCTGTGTCAACTTCTACAATTGGATTACTATAATTACTTAAATCTAAACTAGGCTCTAATGCAAATAAACTGCCTTGAATACATACTCTACTACCATCTTCTATTTTTAATATTCCCATTTCGGATGAAATACCTATAGATTCTTCAATAGATGAACTCGAACCTTTTGCTATCACTGTAGCTCCTTTTATAATAAGTTCATCATCAAATACAATACTTGATGAACCATTTTCACTAGTGCCATAATTTGCAATAAGTTCGCCTGGTCCCACAATTTTTAAATTCCTAGCAAAAATAGCATGACTATAATTTTTGCTATCTGCTGAAGTAATAGTATTTTTTCCTATTAACTTAATTGTCAAAT
>JAUNVH010000011.1:19588-42657 GCA_030537765.1 Tissierellia bacterium
TTTTTGCTATCTGCTGAAGTAATAGTATTTTTTCCTATTAACTTAATTGTCAAATCAATACCACTTTTTATTCCATACTTAATACCATTATCATCAGCTACATTTCCTTCAATTGTTGCATCTTCCAATGTCAATGTGTTAGTAGCTTTGTCATAACTAACATTGCCATCAGTAATATTAGGTCCTTTAATATCGTGTGCATTATCACTTGTAACACGCACTCCGCCAACCCAGAGGTCAGCTATATAATCTGCATTAGCCTTCGTTGGCATTGTTGCCATTAGCCCTAGCATCATTGCAAAGACTATTACAAAACTTAAAATTCTTTTTCTTTCCATCTTTTTTCTCCTTTTTTATTTTCTTATTATGTATTTGCCTAGATGATAATTATATAACTATTTTATTATAATAATTTATTGAGTGCAATTAATCTAAAGCTATATTATATTAAGTTTTGATTACGATTCAATTTAAAAAGTGTTGACAGATTTTCTATCAACACTTTTAATTTAGTTTAAACAGTATATGATTTTCTCTTTCCAAATTCAAATGCATATTCTGCTTTTTCATTTAGCACATAAGAATCGCAAATAATGTCTGATAGGGACTGTTTTTTAGGATGAAATACTATCATCACATAGAAAACTGGAAATTGCATATGGATATAGCGCATAAACAGTTCTCTAATAATTGTTTGCGTAAACTCTGGTCTTTCGCCATTATAATTTACTACCCTAATTCCCATTATCATTTTGCCAAGAGTTTGACCTCGATTGAGATATGTCAATATTGAAAAATATAATAATGTTATCACTAGGCTTATTATCTCATATTTGCCACCCTTGCCCACAGTTATATTTGAATTTGTTATAAGTGAAAAAATATTTAAGACCATTGTCCTGATTGCGGAAATAATTATGCTATCTATTGCAAATGCAATTAGACGGATAAAGCCTCCCGCAAAGAAAATTTTTGGATAGTTTGAAAAATATTCTTCTTTTGGATCAGACTGATTAAATTCGCCGTCTGATTTTATATAAGTATCGTATTCAAAATCGTCACTTTCAGTTTTATAATCGACTATTTCTTCTGGCTCTTTTGCTATATAATCTTTATTCATATAACATTCCTCCATAAAAGAGCAATGGAGCAGATGAGTTTTTCATTTCTGTGAGTGGATTATAATTTTTGGAATTTATTATTGAAAGCATATTTGTGAACGGATTGCCCTTATAGATATATTGGAATACTGTGGCATTTTGCAAATCGTGATTGGCTTTAAGATCAATTAATGCCTCGTCTAGATATCCAATTTCATCAACCAAATTTAACTCTTTGGCTTGCTCTCCGTCATAGACTCTTCCATCGGCGAGTTTTCTCACTGTGGCTTTGTCCATTTTTCTGCCCTTTGCAACTACATCTACAAATTTTTCATAGATTCTATTGACATTTTCTTGTAAATATTCTCTTTGGTTTTCTGTCATGGGCTTTGTCATTGAACCTGCATCTTTCATTTCACCCGATCTAAAAGTTTCGTCATAGATGCCATGTTCGTTTAACCATTGACTAAGGTTTATGCCACCAGATAAGACTCCTATTGAGCCTGTTACTGTCTGTTCGGCTGCAAATATTTTATCTGATGCCATACTTATCCAATAGCCACCTGATGCGCCTAGAGATGCCATTGAAGTGTATATTGGTATTCCTGTTTCTGCTTTTAGCTGATCTAATCGATCTTTTACTTCGGCGCTATGATATACATATCCGCCTGGTGAGTCCATATAGATCATTAATGCTTTTATTGAGGGATCGTTTCTTACCATTTCTATTTCTTCTAATACTACTTGATGATTATAACTTCCAGCTTTGGCCGAAGAATCTTGTATTGTGCCTATTATTGGAATTATTGCTATTCTATCTTTGCCTCCCGGCTCTACGATTTCTTCCACTATGCCATCTAATGCATATGAGTCAAAAAAATCTTTTACAATATTTTCACTTTCTTTTGAAACTATTTCTTTTGGGGCTTTTGTCATCGATGATACTAATAAAATTATTACTGCCACAATGACTGCTGCCCATCTCTTTTTGTTCATTATATATTCCTCCTTAAGTCAAATTTATTATATATGAATTTTTTCAAATTATAAAGTGAATTAGAAAAATTTTGATTTTATTATGCCTTTCCCTTTAATAATCTATGCCAATCTTATATAATACTATTCAGTTATGATGCTTTTTACGATTTATAAATGATTATTTTTAAATAAAGGAGTTAAATATGAGACAAAAAGAATTTGCAAAAGATTTACTAAATTATATTGACAATTCCCCAACTGCTTATCAAGCAGTTTCAGAAGCTATAGAAATTTTGAAAACGGCTGGATTTAATGAATTAAAACTTGAAGAGAGTTGGAATATTTTACCCAATAATAGTTACTATATCAATATAGCTAATAGTGCTTTATTTGCTTTTAAATCTGGCAGTGGTGATTTGAAAGAACATGGATTTAAAATTATAGGCGCTCATACTGATAGCCCCTGTTTTAAATTAAAACCTAATCATCTAATGAAATCAAAAAATTATGTGAAGTTAAATACTGAAAAGTATGGCGGTATGATTATGTCGACTTGGTTTGACAGACCTCTTTCTATCGCCGGCAGATGTATGTTAAAAGGTGAAGATTCATTTTCGCCTATAGAAAAAAATATTATGATAGAAAAAGATCTCGTCATAATTCCAAATCTGGCTATTCATATGAATAGAGAAATTAACGATGGCTATAAATATAATGCACAGAAAGATTTGTTGCCAATAATTTCTCTGACTGATGATGACGATGAAGATTTGATTAAGAGAATTTGCGCAGATGAATTGAATGTGGATAAGGATGAGATTTTATCTTTCGATCTTTATTTATATCCCCGAGAGAAGGGATCTTTGCTTGGCGCAAATGAAGAATTTATTTCTGCTCCACGTCTAGATAATCTTGCTATGGTGCATGCATCTATTCATGCATTGATTGAATCAAAGCCTTCCAAATCGACAGTATGTGTTTCTTTTGCCGACAACGAAGAGATTGGTTCTACAACTTATCAAGGAGCTAAAAGCCATGTGTTTAATTCAATATATGAGAGAATTTGCGATGCCAATAATTTAAAGCCAGAAGAAAAATATATTGCATATGCTAAATCTTTTATGCTCTCGGCCGATATGGCTCATGGCTACCATCCTAATTATCCAGAAAAAGCAGATCCCACAAATGCTCCACTCTTGGGCAAGGGTCCAGTTATAAAAGTGGCGGCTTCTAGATCTTACTCGACTGATGCTTTTGGCGCGGCTGTGTTTTCAGAGCTTGCCAAAAATGAAGCAGTTAATATTCAGTATTATACTAATCCTTCTGATATTAGAGGTGGCTCAACTATCGGTTCGCTTTCAGAAACGGCTTTGGGCATAAAGAATATGGATTTGGGCAATGCTGTTTTCTCGATGCATTCTGTTAGAGAACTGGGCAGCGTTTCAGACCATTACGATATTTTTAAAGTATTTAGAGCTTTCTTTACGGAGGAATGTCTATGAAAAAATATTACGGCAGCAAAGAAGAATTTTTAAGCAAAGTTTTTCCACTAATTATGGGTTGTATTTTGATGGGCGCAAGCATCAATATGTTCTATATCCCTGCAAAAATTATCTCCGGCGGAGTGACGGGTATTGCAACTATTATTGAATATCAAACTGGCATACCCACAGGTGTTTCAAATTTTTTGATAAATATTCCTCTCTTTTATATTAGCTGGAAACTCTTGGGCAAAAAATTTACATTCTATATGTTATTTGTCACGCTAACATTTACGTTTTTTCTAATCGTAACTGCACCTTTGCAATATCTTGCGGTAATTTCTGATAGACTTTTTAATATTATTATGGGCGCTTTGATTTGCGGTTCTGGCGCAGGCTTAATCTTCAAATATGGCGCTTGTAGCGGCGGTTTCGATATTGTTGCGGCAGTATTTAAAAAATTCTATAATGTAAATATAGGCTCTATGCTCATGGTGATAAATTCTGTGATCGTCTTAGTCGCAGCCTTTATATACGGCTTAGAGATGGCATTATATACGATTTTTGCAATGTTTTTGGGAAATCTGATGCTAGATAGAGTTGTGATGGGCGTAGGCGAAAAGAAGCAAGTCTTTATTATCTCGAAGGAGTATAAAAAGATTTCGCAGGCAATTATCGAAGAAGTTCGCCGTGGCAGCACTTTGATAGATGGACAAGGGGCCTATACTAAAGAGAATACAAAAGTTATTATGACAGTTGTGACTACTAGACAGATTGTAAAAATTAAAGAGATTATTGCACGCTTTGACGACCGAGCATTTATGATTATATCTGATGCGAGCGAAGTTAAAGGTACAGGATTTATATCTTATTCGATTTAGGTGATAATATGAAAGATTTAATTAATGTTTTATTATTGGGAATTATTGAGGGACTTACAGAGTTTTTGCCAGTTTCTTCAACTGGGCATCTAATTTTGGCTGAAAGATTTATAAGACTTTATCCTGAGAGTTTTGCAAATGCCTTTATGATTATAATTCAGCTAGGCGCAATACTCGCAGTCGTCGTTATGTATTTTGAGAAGCTAAATCCTTTTAGCACCAAGAAGATGATGAGAAAAGTCGATATGAGTGATTATCCAAATTTGACTTTGAAAGAAAAATTAAATTTTAGAATAAAATATCTCAATAAGGCGACTTTAAGACTTTGGATTATTGTGGTGATAGGATTTTTGCCAGCTATGGTTTTGGGGCTGCTATTTGACGATTTGATTGACAAATATCTTTTCAGTCCATATACTGTGGCAATTATGCTAATCGTTTGGGGCATTATAATTATAGTGGTAGAAAAATATATTAAGCGCCCCGTAAAGGCCGAAAATGTATTTCGCATTGGCCCTAAGCAGGCTTTAAAGATTGGTTTTTTCCAATGCATGGCAATGGTGCCGGGAACTTCTCGTTCGGCAGCTACCATTATAGGCGGTATGCTCACGGGCGCAAATAGAACTGCAGCTTCAGAGTTTTCGTTCTTTTTGGCAATTCCAACAATGCTTGGCGCAACTGTTTTGAAAATTATTAAATTGGGCGCCGATTTTACGCTCTATCAATGGGGCTTAATACTCTTTGGCTCAGTTATTTCTTATATTGCGGCAAGGCTCGTTGTGGCTCGCTTTATGCGCTATATAAAAAGCCATTCCTTTGCTCCATTTGGAATTTATAGAATTATATTAGGCTTTGTATCATTACTTTTTCTTTTAAGGAAGGGATAATATGGAAATAATTTCAGGCAAGACTATGAGAATGAGAGACAGATTTGCAATTGATGAGTTAAAAATTCCTTCGATTACATTGATGGAAAATGCTGCTATGGCTTTTTTTAATGAAATTAAAGATCTAAGCGATGAATTTGTCATTGTGGCATCTTGCGGAAACAATGGCGGAGACGGCTTGGCAATTGCAAGACATCTGATCATAAATGAAAAGAAAGTTCAAGTCTTTATTGCAGGCAATGAATCAAAAATGAGTAAAGATTGTAAAATCAATTATGAGATTTTAAAAAATTTAAAAGCCGATATCATTTTTTTAGAAAGCATTGTAGATTTGCAAAATTTTAAAGATACAATCGAAAATAAAATTGTAATCGATGCCCTATTTGGCACGGGCCTATCTAGAAATATCGAGGGCAATTTTTTAAGACTGATAAATATAATTAATGATTTTTCAAGATTTATAATATCTGTCGATATTCCATCTGGCCTCGATGCAGATACGGGCAAAATTTTAGGCGCAGCTATAAAAGCCGATTTGACGATCACATTTCATAGAAATAAAATCGGCATAGAAAAAGCCGACAGTCAATTTGTCGGCAAAGTTTTAGTAAAATATATTGGTATTCCAGTTATAGAATAAATTCGGAGGTCAAAGTATGACCTCCGTTTTTAATTATTTAAACAGCATATTATAAAATATCATCAAAGCTTCTTCTCTAGTAACTTCTTCATTTGGTAAAATCTTATCGCCTTTGGCATCAATCCAACCAAGTTTTCCAACTATTATTAGATTTGCATCGCCATTGGCATCTTTATAGACATCTTTGAAAACACCCTCTAGCTTTGCAATCTCTTCTATATCTTTATATCTGATTAGATATTTTGCAATATCTTTTCTAGTAAGTTTTCTATCTCTCGATTCTTCTGATTTTTCAATAATGCCGTTTCTAATTGCATATTCATAAATCAAATCAAAATCTTCTGTGTCGCTGTAATAATTACCTTCTGCTGTCATTAAAAGTGTTAGAAAATCTTTTTGCAAAACTATTTTCTTTGGCTCAAGTTTTGTTTGCAAATACTTTATTCCGTAGCGAGATAATAGTTCTATCTCGTCTTTATTCTCAGCATTTTCAATATCTTCATAACCAGAAATTTTTGCTGATATCGGTGTGCCTTTCCAGTCTAGGAACTGACCATCTTTTGCACTGATTATTAGAGGACTAAATTCTTTTGGATCGAGTACATATTTCAATTCCATTTTGTTTCTGTCGTTATTTAGAACATAGTTTAATTCAAAATCTATATTGTCATATAAAATATCATATGCTTTATCCAAATTTATAATTTTTTCATTTGGCACTTTTATATCGTCATAGAAGCTTCGTGAAAATGATACGACTTCATAATTTTTTGGATTTATTCCAATACTTATTCTGTCTTGAATTAGATAATAGTTTTCATCTAGCTTTCTTATAAATTCAATAAAGTTTAAATTGCCATCTTCTGGAATTTTGCTAGAAGCTGTCATTTCCAATTTATCCAAAATATCAGCAGCATATTTTTTGGCAAATTCTTTTGCAATTTGGATAGATTTTTCAGAATCTATTTTTGAAATATCGATCTCATCTTCTCTGGAAAATCTATTTTTATTCATGCCTAATAAAGTTTTGTCATTTGCATCGATATCTACTGTAATGTGGTTTTCGTCATTTTCAAACTGCATTGACCAAAGCTGTTTTTTCTCATTTTGATTATATTTTCCAAGTCTAATATTTTGCAATTTTACGCTTTTGTCTATATTTGCAATTTCTCTGGCAAGTTTTTCTGCCTCTTCTGGGCTGACTTTGACATTGGTGTTTTCAATCTCTTCTTGTTCAATCGCAGTCAGTCCGCCTTTTGGCATTTCAGCCGGCGCAGCTCCCTCTTTTACTAAATCATAGCCATGATATAAGATTCGCTTTTCTGGCTTGCCCGTCTTTGCATCGATTATGATATGCGCATCTGCAAATTCATAAGTCGGGATATATTTTGGTTCTGGAAATAATGTTTTGGTCTTCAAATCTACAATGCGTTTTAAGTTCAAGAGCAATGGATTATATTCACGAAAAGTAATCCAAGCATCATCATTATCTACAATATCTTTTGGAGCAGCATAATGCGAAAGATCATATAGATCATATTTTACGCTCGAATTTAGATCATATTCTCTTATCTTTGCGCTATTTATATCTAATGAGATTATAATTCCATCTGTTTGGACTTTGATATCATTGACATATTTATTAAATCTATAGTGATAAGTCTTATTGTATCTATCTATCTCACCAGAAATAGTTTCATCAAGTCTGAAAAAGTCGGCCTTCTCACCTAAGATTTTGTATAGAGAATCTTTTGCAAGTTGGGCCCCATGTTCATATGGAAAAGATGGTTTAATCAAATCATCAGTTCGATTTTCAGTTCCGTCATATGAATAATAAGATAGTGGTTCTCCAGTCGATGCTATATTTACTGAAGCATTTCTATCGGAATCTGGGTCGTTCCAGTTTATATTGTATACTTTTCCTCTCTCATCTTCATTGGAATCGATTTGGACTTCTTTAAAGTCGTCTGGAATATCGAATGCCTTTTTTGCAATCTTTACAAGTTCTTCTTTTGTGTATTCTTTTGACACGCCTTTAGGCATTGGCTTTTCATCTTCATTTGCAATTGGCGCAATTTTTTCTGTTTCATTTTTATTTTCAGCAGCGTTCGTACTACTGCAGCCCGTTTGCGCTAAAAGTACTAATGCCAAGGCTAAAATTAATTTCTTTTTCATTGGTCTTTCCCCTTTCATTGTGAAAATTATGTTTATATCGCAATTTTTAAAATGTGTTCATAATATCCATAAAATAATTCGTTATATTAAACCATTCGCCGCTTATCGCATCGATTGCCATATATCCTAGCGGCTTATTTACATTCATATATTTTAATACAATTTTGTCTGTCAAATAGTCTTTTATATAGACTAATTCAAAATCAGAATTCTCAGAAAGAATTCTTTCAGCCTCTGATTCTGAAATCAATTCATCCTCAACTATGTCGATATCGCCTTTAAAATCTCTCAAATATGAAGCAATTCCACCGTCTTTTGGGTCGAATTCAAATCTGATATAGTCTTGGGTTGCCAAAAAATCGCCTACTTTTCTATAATAGTATATAATGTTGGAATCTGTTTGCAGTTTCTCATCATAAACTAGTTCAGATTTTATATCATTTGCGAAGTTTTCTATAAATCGATTTGCTAAATCTATTGGCAATGCAGTTTTTAGATTTTCATCTTGTTTTTCAAAATTATTCTTTTCAATTTCTAAAAGTATGCCTTCATTTGCATCGATTACTATTAGAGTTTTTGAAAGTTCATTTTCCAAATCTTCAAATTCTAAAAACCATTTGGGCAAATTGTTTTGCGACTTCAATTCAGCTCTTATTGGCTTAAATCTTCTATCGTCTTTTAAAATTTTATTAGCAAGTTCAAATGCTTTGTCTTTAGTAAACTTTGCGCTATCTTCTGAAAGTTTTTCAAGCTGACTGTATCTCATATGGTAATCTAGATTTCTCCAATTTGTTATAGTCATAGGAATGATAGTTTCACGATCGGCTTCACCTGTGAAAGCATCTATAATCGCAAATGGATCATCTATTTTATAAACTGGAGTAAGAGATACTGTATTCAAATTTTTATCAAAGACTCTAATTATGTCTTTTTGCAAAAGAGCATATTGCTTAAATTTTTTCCAAGCAATGCTTTTATCTAGTATGCCTTTTGGCGAAGGAAATTCGCTCAAATCGTCTAAATCATAATTTGTTAAAAGTATTAGCGTGTAATTATCTACCTCTGCACTGTCTCCATTCAAAGAAATCATGAGCTCATCTCCAAATACCCAGATGTCATTTACATAGCGTTTGAAATGGATTTTATAATTGTGTGTGCTCTCGCTAAAATAACTTTCTTCTGGTGCTATTTTGAAATTACTATGATGATTTGGAATGGTAGTTTCTAAGATTTTTTGTGCCTCTTTTTCGATATCTTCAAAGCTAAGCTTCGGCTTTTTAGAAAGATCGTATTCGGTTTCAGTAGGTCTTACAAAGCTAAGAATCTGGCCCTCTTTTGTAATCATTGCTAATATTTTAGAATTGGAGTTTTTATCTTTCCAGCTAAATCTATAACAATCTCCTAATTCTGAGGTCTCTAATTTGGCTTTAGTCATTTCATATTCTTTTGAAATTTTAAAGCTATCTTCTATTATTTTTTGCAAATCATCTTCTGTAAAATTTTTATTTTCTATCGGATTCTCTTTTAGATTATTGCCCTTGTCCGAATTGTCTTCTTCTGTTATATTTTCTTCTTGCATTATATCTTCATTATTCTCGGATTTTACGCTTTGATTTTTTTCACATGCCGTCAAGAGCATAAGTGATAGCATAAAGAGAAATATTATCTTTTTCACAATTTTACCACCTCTATTTAATTTTCATTATAGCCGAAAATTTTGGGAAAATGTTTACAACTTTAATACAAATTATTAACAATTGGTAACAAAGAGATAAAATAAAAAATAACTGATCTCTTAAATCAGTTATTAGTTTTCATATAATTATATATAATTTTTAAACCCTCATCTCTAGTTACAATTCTATCAGGAACTATGGGTTCTTCTAAGATATTTAAACTTCCTGCCAGTACTATATAGGCCTTATCTTTTGATGTCAAGTTTTCAAACTCCCCATAGATATTATTATATATATCTCCAAGTGTTGTCGCACTGTCTAAATTTTTTAATCGTATAATATATTTTGCAATATCCAAGACTGTGAGTTCGCGATTTGGATTTATATTTTCATCTTCTATAATATTAAATTCCAATAGATTATTATAGAGCGTTTCGTCATCAATTTCTGCAAGATTTTTTTCATAATATGGCATGAGAATTTGATGAATCAATATTAAAAAATCTCTTTGTTGCAAATTGTCTTTTGGCTTTATGCTGCCATTAATATAGCCAATGTTTTTATCTAAAAGCTTTATTATTTCTTTTTTATATTGAGATGAGTCCAAATCGTCATATTTTATTTCTTCATCTAAATTTATTACATTGCCAGCATTGTCTAGCGGCTTTCCACTGTGGGCGTCTATTATTTCTGTCCAGTAATTATTAGAATTTGTATAGTATAGATCAAATTTATTATAATCGTTAAAATCTAAAATATATCTTAGATCAAAATCGAATATGTCAAAATATATATTATATGCCTCGTCAATAGATATTAAATCTTCGGTGCTAAGCTGCGGCAAAATATCGAATTCAGTGCGTTCAAAATATACGATCTGCTTATTTAAAGTATCGATTTCTAAATGCAGGCCTTCATCTAATACATAGAGATCTTGATCAATTTTTCTTACAAAGTCAAGTTTATGAAGCCCCTTTTGATCAGTTTTAGAATACTCGGTAAGTTCCACAGAATTTAATATATTTTTGGAATATTTATTTATAAATTCCGTTCCGATTATAATTGCTTCTTTTGCATTTGAATTTGTTTCAATATCATAATCTAAATTTGAATCATTTAAACGATAGAGATCAAAATTATTGGCATCTAAGACAATTTCTACTGTCCTATCTTCATTGTCTGAAAATAACAAAGTCCAATAGAGATTCCCAGTTTGTGACCTAGGATTCAATTTGCCAAGCCGAGAAGATTTTAACTTTACCATATTTTCAATGTTTGCAATTTCTCGCGCCTTTTTTTCTGCCTCTTCCAAGCTTTTGGCTTTATCCATATCTGCTATGAGCTTTTTCGTTTCTTCCGATAGCTCATTTGCAGCTATATCGCTGCTTCCAGTTTCCATTGCGCTTTTCAAATTGTCTATTCTATCGTCCATTATAGTAATTTTTTCTTTAATTGGGTCTATCATACTGCCAAAGTATGCAGGTGAATATACCAATTTATAATCTACTTTTACATTTTGATTTTTGTCATAATCGTATATTTTTAAATAGTTTAGATAGAGTTTATTTTTTTCTTTTAAAATTTCCTTTGCTCTTTCAGTGCTTATAATATTTTTTATAGATTGAAATTTTTTATTGGTGGAATAATATATCCAATCGCTATATAAAGAATTTACTTTGGCATTATATTTATCTATATTCACATAAATATTGCCATCCAGTACTTTTATATTGTCTTTTTTTAGCTGAAATGGCACACAAAAGTTTTCTGAGATATTGTGATACATTGCACAGTATCCTTGATCTTTAAGAGCAATTTCAAAACCAGTTTGTGTAAAGCATCTTTCGATTAAGTCTTTGGCAATAGACACTGCTTCTTCATAGCTTATAGTAGCTTTGTCAAAATTTTTTGTATCTCCGTTTTGAGGATATTTTGCGTATTCGAGTATATTTCCGTAATAGTCGACCAAAACATTTATGGACTCATTTTGTTCTTTATTATTCCAATTTAAGATGAGCATATCGTAATCGTTTGTAGTCTGTTCGGTAAGTTCAAATTCGTCAAAGCTATCATCTATATTAAATATTTCTTTTACATTTTCTATTAACTCTTCTTTAGATTTTAAAACATAAGCACTAGCTGCAGAAGTTTCAACAGTATTCGATTCGGTTTTTGCCAAATCTTCGTCTTTAACTTTTTCTTTAGCTGAACATGCAGTCAAAGTTAAGAGAATGATTGAAATTAGAATAAATCTATTTTTCATTCCCGCTCCCCTTTTCTTTATTTAATATATTTAAATGTGTCCCATTCGCTTAAATCGCCTGCTTTAAAGCCTTTCATAAACCATTCCATGCGCTGCTCGCCTGTGCCATGAGTAAAGCTATCAGGCACAACATGGCCTTGCGCTCTTTTTTGCAATACATCGTCGCCGACTGCATTTGCAGCTTGAAGCGCTTCTTCGATATCGCCTTTTTCTAAATATCCCTGGCCCTGTTCATAAGCTGCAAAGACTCCTGCCAAATAATCTGCTTGAAGTTCCAAAGCCACTGAATATTTATTATATTCTTTTTCGCTAAGTTGTTGTCTTAGAGGCTGCACTTGCTCCATAATTCCAAGTTCATTTTGAACATGATGGCCCACTTCATGAGCAATTACATATGCAAATGCAAAATCGCCCGAAGCACCATATTTTTTGTTTAGATCATCGTAAAAAGAAAGATCGATATAGAGTTTTTTATCCATTGGGCAATAAAACGGCCCTACTTGCGAGCTTGCAAAACCGCAACCCGATTCCACGCTTCCAGAATATAAGACCATTGTGGGTGGATTGTAAGTTTCTCCATACTGCTTAAATAATTCTGTCCAAACTGCCTCTGTATCTGCCAAGACGACTTTTGAAAACTCAGCCAATTTTTTATGTTCAGGCGTTTCAATATATTCTTCGGTCTGCGTTCCGCCGCTCGCCACTTCTGACATTATGACCGAGCCTAAGACATCTCCAATGCCGCCGCCTCTTAAAAGCGTTACGATCAATATTAATACTAGACCTCCAACAGTTAGCCCGCCTCTTCCAGGCATTCTGGAGCCTTGAGATCTTCTATCTTCAACATTAGAACTTCTTCTTCTGTCTTCCCATTTCATTTTTTACACCTCATTTATAAACTATTGCTAGTATTAGATAGAGCACTAAATAAAAAATCATCGTACGATACATTATATATACCGTCTTGTCAATATCTTTAAGCTCTATTTCTCTTATATTATCACCTATATAAGGTTTATTTACAAATCTTTTAAAATAATAATTGCCGCCACCTAATTGTATGCCCAAAATTCCCGCAACTGCGCTCTCGGGATAGCCTGCATTTGGACTGGAATGTTTATTATGATCTCTGAGCATAATTTTAAAACCTCTTTCAGTCATGCGTGCGTTAAAATTTGAAGCGCACATCAAAACTCCGGTCACTCTGGCTGGCACATAGTTGAATATATCGTCTACAATTGCAGCAAATAGTCCCAAATCTTTATATTTTTCATTTTTATAGGCGATCATCGAATCCATTGTATTTATAAATTTATATAATATTCCACCGATAGGTCCAAAGAGTGCAATATATATAAGCGGGGCGATAATGCCATCTGATGTGTTTTCAGAAACAGTTTCTACTGTCGCTTTTATAATTTCCTTTTCATCTAGATTGTCGGTTTCTCTACCTACTATATATTTTACTCTCTTCCTGCCAGCTTCTAAGCTCTGACTCAATGCCTTTTTAACCATGAATGCTTCATAATGTAACATTCTAGCACTGATACAAGTATAAATTAAATAGATTGACAAAATTACTTGCGCCCTTGTGGAAATCTTTTTATAAATAAAATATAGCGGTACAATTGCTAAAGCTATATTTATTATAACGATTAGAAAGCCCGCAAAGCGTAAAGATTTCTTACTTTTGCAAAACAGTCTTGCAATTTTTTCTTCTATATTTATTATAAGGCCCATTAGCCTTACTGGATGAGGAAAAAAATAGGGATCGCCCAGCAATAAATCTATTCCTATCGCAATCAAGACCATATACATTATTTCTCTAAAATCAAATGCGTATATCATTTTGCCATCCTAAAAATTAAATCTAAATCTAAATTCTCTTCTGCGATTTTGGCGAGCTTTTCAATTTCTTTATCTCGCTCAATTTCTGTCTGTTCGTTTATATTGCAATCTTTTTTATAATCGATTATAGAATCTTCATCGGCAAGTTCGATTTTTGTATATGGAATTACGCCCAAGACGGGAATACCAAGTTTTTCTTCAATCATTTTGATTCCCGGCTTTAAAAGATTTAAATCTCCTCTAAATTTATTTATAATCATGCCCTTAATGCGCTTTTGTTCAGCTTTTTCTAAGAGCTTTACTGTGCCATATAGCTGAGCAAATAGTCCGCCTCTGTCAATATCTCCAACTAAGATACAAGGGGCATCGACCATCTGTGCAAGGCCCATATTTACAATATCATTTTCTCGCAGATTGATTTCTGCAGGGCTGCCTGCTCCTTCTATTATTACGAGATCATAGGCTTTTTCAAGCTTATTGAATGATTCCATAATCTTTGGTTTCAATTCTTTTTTATATTTAAAATATTTGGCCGCGCGCATATGGCCAATCGATTTGCCGTTTAAAATTACATCTGAGCCCATATCTGATGAGGGTATTAAAAGTATTGGATTCATATCGGTTGTGGGCTCAATTTTAGACGCCTTTGCCTGAATGGCCTGTGCATTACTCATGATAAGACCAGCGGGAGTATTAAAAGCGTTTGAGGACATATTTTGGCTTTTAAAAGGTGCCGTATTTATTCCACGATTTTTATACGCCCTACATAGCGCCGTAACGAGCGTTGTTTTTCCCGATGATGAAGTTGTTCCCAAAACCATTATCTTTGCCATAATTCCTCCAAAATTTATACTTTTAATTTAATATTATACCATTTTTTCGCTATTGTCCAAAGCCATGATTTAAATCTATTTTAAAAAATGAAAAAAGCGATACATCTTTTTTCAAACGAGTATCGCTTAATCATAATAGTCTTTTGTTTCGAACACAATTTCGCTGTCCATCAATACTTTTTCAGACGGTTTTTGCAATTTGTCAAATAGCAAATTGATAATTTTTGAAATCTCTCCCCTAGTTATAGGGTCATTTGGTTTGAAGTTTCCGTCCGGATATCCGTTTACAATGCCGTAATGACATAAAGCTCCCACATAGCCTTTTGTTTCCTCTTTTAACAAATCTTTATCTCCAAATACTTCAATCTCTTCAGGTATTGGAGCCAGTTCATACATAAAGCCGATTATATACATTGCCTCTTGTCTTGTAATATCTCTATTTGGATTTAAATTTCCAGTCGTTGGCAATATATAGCCAGCCTTTATGCCTTTAGCCACTTCATTGTAGAACCAATCACTTTTTTTAACATCTTGAAAAGTTACAGTATATGTCTTTTTAAGTTCAGCCAATTGATTGATGATTCTATAAAATTCGGCTCTAGTTATATTGTTATTAGGTTTAAAAGTGCCGTCAGTGTATCCGTTCATTATATTGCTATCTGTCACTACTTGGACATAATTATTAGACCAATGGCCTTTCATATCAATATATTGAACATTTGCTCTAGCGCTTTGGCAACTAAAGAATATTAAAAATATAGATGCCAAGGACAAAAGTGTTCTTCTTAAAATTTTGCCCATATCATCACCTATCTTTTCTATTATCATTCGTATATATATTATAACTCTTTTTCGTCAAAGTTATTTTACTATTTGGTTACAGATTGGTTACGATTGAGCGCTATTTTTGAAATATTGTTCTAAAATATCGATTTTTATATAAATTTCTAAACTATTTTGCTCCAGCCACAATTCCAGCAGCAGTATTTACGCCTTCCCATGCGAGTGCAAACGGAGGTGCATATGGAAAATCATAATAGTTTAATTCATCTGCTGAAAGCTCTTCTTGAATTGCCACAATGAAAGGTAAAATTCTCAACACGGCTTCATTCTTTCCATAAATTTGAGCGCCAATAAATGTTTTGTCAGACGCCTTGTAGAGCATCTTATATTTGATTTTATTGGCATTTGGCATATATGGAGTGTGATTATAGATTTCGGCAGTAGTGACTTTATAATCAATTTCTAAATTCCTTGCCATATCTTCAGTAAGCCCAGCCGATGCAAATTCTAATTCGCCCACCTTTATTACCGATGAACCCACAGATTCATAATCGCCACGCAAATTTCCATCAGTATTTACTAGATTTATCCCAATTAATTTGCCCATTTTGTTTGCTGAAGTTGCTAGAGGAATATTTACATTACCCAAAAATTTATGGGGCACAGTTGCACAGTCGCCAGCACTAAAGACATCTTCAATTGAAGTCTTTCCAAAATTGTCTACGACTATTGCACCGTTTTTCAATTTTTTTAGTCTTTCATCTGTTATGAAATCTGTCGATGGTCTAAAGCCGACAGAAAGTATCACAGCATCGACCTTATCTTGTCTGTTTTCAGTTATAATCTCTGTAACTTTCCCAGCTTCTGTAACTACATCTTTTAATCGCTCATTATATATGATCTCTACACCAACTCTTTTTAACTCTTCCTCAATGCCCTTTGCCATGTCCTTGTCAAAGACTCTGTTCAAAAGAGAATCTCTGGAATGATATAGCCTTACATTTTTTCCAAGTCTTTCGGAGAGCTGTTCTGCAATTTCAACGCCTATAAAGCCTCCGCCTATGACTGCAATATTATCATAGTCTTTTAATTTATCTTTAAAGTTTTTGCCATCATATGGTTTTGTCATTGTGAATACATTTTCAGCATCTATGCCTTCAATCTTTGGCACAAATGGATGGCCGCCCGTTGCAATCATGAGTCTGTCATATTCGAGCTCAAATTCTTTTTCTTCCACGCAACTTTTTACTAAGACTTTCTTTTTGTCAAAGTCAATATCTATGGCCTCATGACTCGATAAGATATTTATTCCTCTCTCTCTCATTTCTTCAATCGAAGCAGAATAGAGTCTATTTATATCGTCAAAATATTCGCCAATATAATAAGGCAGCCCACATGCTCCAAATGAAATATAATCTTCTTTTTCTATCACAGTAATATCTGCATTCTTGTCTTCTCTAATGGCTTTTGCCGCCGCCGTCATGCCTGCGGCTACTCCGCCTATAATTATAATTTTCATAAAATCCTCCATTCATTTTTCTTCTTATTTCTCTTATACCCCAAAAAATAAAACTCCAAAAATTTTTGGAGTCTAGTTTAGATTTCTTCATTTGATTTGCGTTCATTTATAAAATTTGTAACTTCGGGCATGAGTTCGTGATTGATAATGTTTAAAACTTCTTCAAAATCTTTTAATCTCTTGGGTGAAATTCTCTCTTCAAGCCTTTTTAAAACCTCAATCGTATATTCATTTTTCATATTATAATATTTGAAAAACTTTTCAGTCACTTCTAAGAAAAATTCTCTCTTATCTTTTGTGGACTGAATTTTTTTGACATAGCCTTTCTTAACCAAATTATTAATTTTATATGTAGTATTTGGTTGAGACAGTTCAATAAAATTGGCCAATTCATTTATTGTGGGCCTATTCATTGCATATATAACTTCGACCACAAAAGTTTCAGTCGCCGTAAGCGTTGCCTCTCTTGCGCCTAGCCCCTTGAAAATATTTTTGTAAAAATTCAGTTTAAACTTTTCATATATATCTGAAAACTCTCTATAAAGCATCGTTATACCTCCTGTATTAATTAAAGTATAATAGATATAGAAATATTATGCAATTACAAAAGATTTTTCATAATTTAATCTTTCAAAATATATTTAATCCAGATTTAAATATTGTTTTAAAGTTAAACGCCCCTTTAGCTAAAGGAGCGTTAAATTTGTCTGAATTATTAATTGTTTTCATTGGTGCAGTTTAATATGTCGAATTTTCCTGCTTTCATCGTGGCAACTCTTGAGCAGAAATTTTTAACAATTCTTAAATCATGAGTGATCATCAAGATTGTAAGATTGAATTCTGTCTTTAACTTTGCAATCAACTTTAGAATCTGCAATTGAATATTTACATCGAGAGCTGATACTGCTTCATCACATATCAAAATCTTAGGCTTCATAACTAAGGCTCTAGCTATGGAAACTCTTTGGCATTGCCCAGTGCTTAGTGCCGGTGGTTTTGCTTTGTGCAAATCTTTCGTTATTCCAACTCGATTAAGAATTTCTTTTGCCATCTTAATTTTTTCTTCATGATTTGCAATCTTATTATAATTTAATGGTTCACAGACTAGCTCAAGCACTGTCGCACGTGGATTTAAAACTGCTCGAGAGTCTTGAAATATCATCTGTATTTCTTTAGAATAGGCTCTGCGTTTTTTAGAATTCATTTTCAATAGATTTTGATTTTTATATATAATTTCTCCAGTCTTTATCTGCTCTAATCCTATTATTGAACGTGCCAAAGTAGATTTTCCGCAGCCAGATTCTCCGATTATGCCAAATACTTCCCCTTCGTATATATCGAAACTCAAATCATCTATAATATTTTTCTTGCCATCATACGATTTTGTAACATTTTTTATCTGCAATATCTTATTTTTATTCTCTTGCCAAGGCACTTTAATTTCTTCTAATTGCCTATAAGAATTTACTAAGCTCTTTGTGTAGGCCTGTTTTGGATTTTGAAGTATTTCCAAGACAGTTCCATTTTCACAAATTCGCCCCTTCTCTATGACATAGATATAATCAGAGGCGCGTTTAGCAACTGAAATATCATGGGTTATTAATAAAACCGATACTCCTTTTAGCGATTCTAACGCTTCAATAACTTTTTTTGCGCTGAAAACATCTAAGGCTGAAGTAGGTTCATCTGCAATGAGTATCTCAGGCTCTAAGCTCAAGCACATAGCGATACAGACTCTTTGACACATTCCTCCGCTTAGCTCAAATGGATAGGCATCTAAAACGCGATCAGTATCTTCTATTCTAAGTTCTTTGAGCAATTGTGAAGCCCTTATTCTCACTTCTGACTTTTGGCATATCTTATGAAATAATAATAATTCCTCAAAATGCTTATATATTGTGCTAACGGGATTTAGAGATTGAATTGCATCTTGGAATATCATTGCAATTTTAGAGCCTCTGATTTTGTTCCAATGTAAAAACTTGCTCGTAATTGCGATATTCTGATCTAATAGCTTCATATTGCCCGATAAAATTTTTGCACTAGGTGGCAATAATCCCGTTACAACTTTTGCCAAAGTTGATTTTCCGCTACCTGATTCGCCAAGAAGTGTCACCGTTTTTCCACGTTCAATATTTAGTGAAAAATCGTCATACACTTTTACATGGCGCCCATCTTTAATATAATTTAATGTCAGATTATTTATACTAAGTATTGTTTCTTTCATCTTAGACCTCATTTCAAAGGTAATATTTCATATGGATCGTAGTAATCTCTTAGTCCCTCTCCAATCAAGTTCAATCCCAAAACTGTTACGATTATGAATAAACTGGGCCATAGCAGTACATGTTTAGAATTTAAAAAATACTTTCTGCCATCGGCAAGCATGCCACCCCATTCTGGCGTTGGTGGTTGTGAACCTAAGCCAAAAAAAGACAGAGTCGAAAGCGAAAGAATCAGGCTAGAAAATTCCAATGTTAGATTTATTATTAATGGAAATATAATATTTGGCAAAATCTCTCTGATTACAATCGTAAAATTATTTGCTCCCAAAACTCTTGCGGCAATTACAGCCTGATTATTCTTTTGTGAAATTACTAAACTTCTGGCAAGTCTTGCGAATGGAGCCCACCAAATTATTATTACGACAATCAATAAATTTTCAAGTTTTCTCCCAAACAATGCTGAAATTGCCATAGCCATAGCTATAAAAGGCACAGCCATAATCGCATCTACTATTCGCATCAGTATAATATCTATCAGTTTTCCATAATTAAACCCCGCAATTATACCTAGACAGATTCCCACAATTGCCGTTAAAAGAAGTGTAACAAATGATATTGGCAATGTAATCCTGCCGCCATAAAGAAGCCTTGAAAAAATATCTCTGCCAAAATTATCTGTGCCCATAAGATGATTTTCATCATGTGGAATAAGTCTTGAACTGCTATCCATTTCGGTGGGATCATATTTGGCAATCCACGGCGCAAATATTACTAAGCTAAGCACAAACGATATTAAAATCATGCCGATTATTATCATTAATAGACCTTGTTTCATATTGCACCAGCCTCTCTTCTAGCCATTGGATTTGCGTAAATATAGACTATATCTGATAGAAAATTAATTATGATTACTAGAAATGTAATAACTAATATATAGCCTTGTATCGCTGGATAATCTTGACTTATAATTGAGTCCATGCCAAATTTTCCTATACCTGGCCAGGAGAATATCGCTTCTGTAATAATCATACCTCCTACTGAGCCTGCAAATGATATTGCCAATTGTGTTGAAATCGGTATCAAAATATTTTTTAATGCCTGTTTTATAATAAAAGCTCTATTAAAACCTTTCGATATATAAGATACTATATAGAGTTTTCCCATTTCATCTAAAACGGAAGATCTTATAAGACGTGTAAGTTTTGGAATCATGGTAATCCCAGCGGCTAAAACAGGAAGCCACAATCTGGACATTGAATTAGAGGTACTAATTTCATAGATTTTTAGATGCGTTGCAAAATATGTCAATAGCACAAGTCCAATTGCAAATGAAGGCACCGATCTAATTGCAACAGTTATAAATCTAATCAGATGATCGATCGGTTTTGAAAAATGCATGACGGAAAGTATAGCTAGCATCGTAGCCAAAACAAATTGTATAATCATGCTAAAAAATGCTAATTTGAGAGAATTTGGCAAAGACCTTTTTATCGAATCTCTAACGCTTTGTCCAGTGAGCAGCGATTTTCCTAAATCGAAACGCAAAATTCTGCCAAGCCAAATTGTATATTGTTTAAACACATTGTCATTAAGATGATATTCTTCTTTTAATTGTTCAATCTGTTCATTCAATAAATCTTGATCGACTGCATATTCTGCAGGCTGTGACATAAATATAGTGATTGGATCGCTCGGAGCCGATTGTATCAGTAAAAATACTGAAAAGGTGGCAATCCATAATGTAAATATAATTTGGATAAATTTGCTAAATATAATTTTTTTCATATTTTCACCTATATTTGAAGAGCACCCAAAAAATAGGTGCTCAATAAATTATTTTACAAATTCCATATGATTGTTTATGACATTATAAGCGGGCAAGAAATGTGGAATATATCCTTCTAGTCTCTTATTTACAGTGATCATATCTGGACTAGGCATAATTGCTATAAACGGAGCATCTTCAGCAACCAATTCATTGACCTTTAATATAAGTTGTCGTCTAACTTCTGGGTCTCTCTCGTTTTGCAACTCGTCCATTACGGCATTGACTTTAGGATTGTCATAATCACTATAATTGACTCCGCCACCTTTAGAAACATGTGTTGCAAAGTTTGCATGCACATTGCCAAATGTTGTCCAAGCTTCTATAAGGCCGTCCCAATCTCCAGTCTCTCGTGCTTCTTTAATAATGCTATAATCTACATGTTCAACTTTAACATCTATTCCCAATTGTCTCCATTGGTTCTGAACGACTTCGCCTAAAAGTTTACTTCCACCCCATGTATATAGTTTAAACGTAAATGGTTCGCCATTTTTTTCTAAAATTCCGTCAGCGCCTTTTTCCCAACCTGCATCGGCTAGTAACTTTTCTGCTTTTTCCTTGTCGTATTTGTCATAGACTGCATCTTTGGCCTCAGGGAATAATGGATTTGAACCAAGCCATGTGCTCGTTGGAGTTCCGTATCCGTCAAAAGCCAATTCTGAAGCCTCTTGTCTATTTAATCCCCAGCTAAGCGCCTGTCTAACTCTGACATCTTGCAATTCTTCTTTTTTAAGATTTAGATAAACGCTCAAGCATCCGGCTGGATTATTAGTATAAATTTCCAAATCATCATTTGCTTCAATTTGTGGAATTGCCGAAACTGGTATTGCCGTTGTGACATCTGCTCTGCCACTAAGTGCCGCCATTACTCTAGTTTCTTCGTCGTTTATTTCTTCAAAGAGTAAATGTTTTATTTTTGGCACATCGCCATAATAGTCTTCAAACGCTTCCAATACTAATTTAGTCTTTGGCACATAGTCTACAATCTTATAGCAGCCAGTCATATCGACTTGATCTACAGTTTCAAAATTCATATCTGCATTTACGATAGTGATTAATGATAAAGACAGTGGCACATCTATATAGTCGCCTTCAGTTTTTACAATTAATTCATAATCACTTTTTGGCTCAAAGCTCAAACCTTCTAAATGTTTAACGGCCGATGCACTCAGTTCGCGAGATCTTTCTAACGAATCTCTTACAGCTTCTGCTGTAACTTTTTTTCCACTCCAAAACTTGGCCTCTTCTCTTAATTTTATCTCCCAAGTATTTGCGTCTATCTCAATAGCCTCTTTTGCCAATAGTGGTAAAATTTCTCCACTAGCTGCTGCCTTAAATAGAGGTTCTGCTGCACATACCCTCATCAAATAACCTTCGGTATATTTTTTTGCTGGATCTAATGTGTCATTAATTTCTCTTGCAACATAGATTATTTCATCTTTAGTTTCTATTTCCGATTCTTTTACTTCTTCTGTTTTTTTCTCATCCTTATTGTCGCTTATTTCTGTACTATTTTCTGTGGGCTTTGCATCCTGTTTAGCTGTTTCGTTGGCTTTACCACAGCCAGCCAAAAGAGCTATTACTAGGATTAATAGCAAAGACAGCCTAAACAAATTCTTTTTATTCATTTTTTCCTCCATTTTTATATTTCTGATTTCCATTTTGATTTTTGGGCAAATAAAAAAGCCCCAAAAAGGGCATGACACCCTTCTTCTATACATCGTAGAATCAGGTTAAGTCATTCGGCAACAGATCCGGCTTAATTAAAATAAATTTAATATTACGGTGGCGAGACCGCGTGAGAATTTAACTCAACTTCCGTTTTTAATTTAAAAAAACCGAACAACTATACTATTTACATAAAATTATTTTATCATATGCTTTAATCCAATACAATATTAATTAACTTTCTTTTCGTCGATCTTTATAACTGTCGGTATATAGATTATTAATGC
>JAUNVH010000012.1 GCA_030537765.1 Tissierellia bacterium
CAAAAGAGCTAGTTTTTAATTAAATTTAAAAAAATATCGCAATATTTTCAAAATTCACTTGCAAATTTAGAGCCGATGGAGTAAAATAATTGATTGTCAGATATCAATTTGAAACGAATCATGGTATAAATTATCGCGGCGAATAATTTATGAGGTGATAAAATGGCAAGAATGAGACATCCCAGATTTAAACAAGTTAGAAGACTGGGTCTCAACGTTTACGGACATCCTAAAGCCAATAAGAGAATGGGCAAAGGACAAGCTCGTAGCGACAAAAAGCTTACCGAATACGGTTTACAGCTTTTAGAAAAACAAAGATTAAGAGAATATTACAATGTAATGGAAAAGCAATTCAGAAACTATGTTACGACTGCTTTGAGAAAAAGAGGTAATACTGGAGAAATGATTATCACAGCATTAGAAACTCGTCTCGATAATTTAGTCTATAGACTTGGATTTGCTTCATCCATAAGACAGGCAAGACAAATGGTAGTACATGGCCATATCTTGGTTGACGGAAAGAAAGTAAATATTCCGTCATATGCAGTTGAAGTTGGTCAAACAATTAGCTTGAGACCAAAATCACAAAAGAACGAAATGTTCAAAGAAAATTATGAAACTGCTTTTGTAAATTCACTTCCATATCTTTCAAAAGAAGAAAACTTCACAGGAAAACTTGTGAGACTTCCAGAAAGAGAAGAAGTGCCAATTGAAATCAATGAGCAGTTGGTCGTTGAGTTTTACTCAAGACTTGTATAATAAAAAATATATTAGCAAGATCATTACGATCTTGCTAATTTTTTTGCTTCATCTATGGATATATTGTATTTTTTAGCTAGCAGTTTTAAATCTTCAAATTCAAACTTTTGTCTTTCAATATTTTTAAATTTAGAAATCTTACCGCGCAAATTTTCACCAGTATTTAATTTTTTTAAAAAATCATCTCTTTGCATCACATATCTTTCAATATCGTATAGACGCATGCCGATTGTGGTGGAATATTTAAATAATATTTCCACAAATCTATCTCTTTCAGAAAACTTACATAATAGACTGATTAAAATGCCCGGTCGGTTCTTTTTCATCTGAATTGGAGTATAAAAAATATCTAATGCCCCATTTTCCATAGCATAGTCCATTAAATATCCCAATTCTTCGCCAGTCATATCGTCCACATTTGCTTCAATTTTTATAATGGAATCACAGTTTTTTTTTAAGCTCTCGCCTGAGATTACTCGCAATACATTTGGTATTTCTAAATCTTTACTGCCTGCGCCATAAGAAATTTTCTCAATCGTCATTTTGGGAATTGGGCCAAATTCGTCTGCTAAATTAGCACAAATTGCAGCGCCCGTTGGCGTAACTAGCTCCGATTCGATTCCAGTTGAATATACTGGAATATTTGCATCTGCAATTATCTCTAGCGTTGCCGGCGCCGGTACTGGGAATAAGCCATGGGCACAATTTACAAAGCCCGTGCCGATATTTAATGGCGAAAAATAGATTTTTTCGGGACTGAGCTTTTCTATAATGGCAGATACTCCAACAATATCAATCATTGCATCGACAGCGCCCACTTCATGAAAATGCACTTCATCAATTGAGATGCCATGAATTTTTGATTCAGCTTTTGCAATTCTTTCAAAAATATCTAAGGCCCTAGTCTTAATATTTTGAGAAAAATCTGCTTTAGCTATAATATTTTGAATACTTTTTAAATTTCTATGTTCGTGATGATGCTCATGCCCATGCCCATGCTCGTGATGATGTTCATGATCGTGTTCATTATTATGCTCATGATTATGCTTATGATTATCGTGCTCTAATAATACATTAAAATAGCGAGAATCGATTCCATTTTTGATTCTCTTTTCATCAATCAATTCATAGCCATCTAAATTTAGTTTTTCAATTATTTCGTAAAAATATTTATCGTCGTTTAATATTTCAAGCAAAGCAGCAATTGTCATATTTCCACTTATGCCTGATTTGCAATCAAAATACAGATCCATTTCATTCTCCTATTCTATTAATCATACTTGCAAGATAAGCCGCCCCAAAGCCATTGTCAATATTTACCACAGATGAACCAGATGCGCAGCTATTTAACATTGCAAGCAGAGCGCTAAGCCCTCCAAAGTTTGCACCATATCCCACGCTTGTGGGAACGCCAATCACGGGAGCTTTTGCAATGCCGCCCACAACACTTAAAAGTGCACCTTCCATTCCTGCCACGCAGATTATAACTTTTGCCTCGTGAATTATATCTATTTTGGAAAATAGTCTATGAATTCCTGCAACTCCCACATCATAAAGCCTAATTACTTTATTACCCAATACTTCGGCAGTAATTGCAGCCTCTTCAGCCACTGGATAATCGGAAGTGCCTGCCGCTATAATTGCAATTTTAGAATTGCTAAATTGTCTAAAGACTCTATTTGCCACGGCAATTTTTGCATCTTCAAAATATTCTATATTTTCAATCTCTTTTTCAATTTCTTTAAAAATATCTTTTGTAAGTCTGGTGAGCAATACATTTTCGCCCCCAGAATTTAAAATGCTCTTCACAATGCCCTTAATATGTTCGGGCTTTTTGTTTTGACAAAATATAACTTCTGGATAGCCAGTTCTAATTTCTCTATGATTGTCAATTTTTGCATAGCCCAAATCTTTATAGGGAAGCGTTGCTAAAGATTTTAGACATTCATCCTCAGTAATTTCTTCTGCTTTATATTTATTCAAAATATCTCTCAATAGTTTATTGTCCATCTTCATTATCTCCATCTAAATTGTCGAATGAGCCTTTTTGATAACCTGCTAGATCGAGTGTCACAAAATCGAAGCCCATGCGCTTAAAAAATTCAACTGTACTTTCGCGATCATTCAATATAAATTTTTCAATGTCTTCAGTTTTAAGCTCTATTCGTGCCAAGTTTTCATGGGCCCGAACTCTCAGGCCTTTATAGCCTCTAACGCGCAAAAACACTTCGCATTTGTCGACCTTACTTAAAACCATTGGAGTTATTTCGATGCCATAGGGCACTCTAGTTGCAAGGCAGGGTGAAGATTCAATCTCTGCAGTGAAAAGTCCTAATGCTTTGGAAGATTTTCTAATATCTTTTTTTGTAAATTTAAAATCTCTCAAAGGGCTTTCAATCTTCATCTCTTTTAATGCCCTAACTCCTGGTCTATATTCATTTATATCGTCATAATTTGTGCCGTCTAATACTGTATAAAAGCCTTTGGAATTTGCAAGTTTTAAAATTGATTCGAATATAAATGATTTGCAATAATAGCATCTTTCTTTCGAATTTTCTTTAAACTCTTTTAATTCAAATGGATCTAAATCTATAACTTCTAGATTGAATTCATTATCTTTTGCAAGTTTATAGACTCTTTCTTTTTCGGCTTCGTTTTGTAGCTTAGTATTCACAAAAACGCCCAATACATTTTCTTTTTTTAATATCTCATTTGCAAATTTTAATAAAAAACTACTGTCGACACCGCCTGAAAATGCAATTGTAACTCTCTCTTTTTCGAGCAGATAGTTTTTTAAATTATTTATTTTATTATCTAGATTATCTTTCATAAATGTCACCCAATTTCATTGTATATTGTGATACTTTAAATATCAAGCCTAATAGATTTATAATTTTCAATTATAATTTTCTTTACTTTGTGTTATCCTATTAGTAAGGAGCATGGAGGAATGAAATTGGATTTTATTAATAGCAATTTAGAACAATTAAAAAAATTGGAAGGTTTTGACATTTTAGAATTAAATTATTCAAAGCCCATAGATGAAAAGCTCAGCAAAGCTGTAATCTTGAGAGAAGATAATATCTATAAGGGTTTTGGAATAGCTTGGTATGAAAAACTGCATCCATTTAGGCAAAATATCTATATAAAAGTATTCAAACCTTATCGCAAAAGAGGTTTGGGCACTAGAATTTTTAATTATATGACAACAAATATTGCGATGGGCAATCTCAGATGCGAAATAGATGCAGGCAATATAGAAGCTATAAACTTTTTAAAAAAATTTGAATTCTTTATGATAAAAAAGAAAGCAAAATATAAATTTTCCACAGAGGATCTATCGACTGTGTTCATACCTTATGGAGATGAGCCGAAACTGATGAAGATTTCAGAATTGACAGAAGAATCGAGAGATGTATTATATAGTATGCTTTTAATCGATTATAATCGAATAAATAAATCTAATCCCACAGATATAAGCCTAAGCTTTGAAAATTGGAAAGCCAATATTACAAAAGATCTATTATATTGGGACAGCTTTTTTGATTTTAGAGAAGGCTCAATCTATTCATATCTACTCAGCTATAAAAGCAAAGAAAGAGATACTGTATTATTAAAATACACCTCCGCTACGAGAAGAGATATGAGATATGGAAAATTTTTGGCGCAAGCTTGCAGAAATCTATTTAGAAATTATAAATATATTGAAATTGAATTTGATTCTAAAGATCTTAGCAAAGACGAATTGAAAAAGATATTTAAATTAAAAAAGAAGAATTCAAAACATATATATATTAAAAATTATTAATCTAAAAAATAAAAAGTTTTTGGAGATTATAAAAAAACGATTAAAAAATATTTACTAAATGCAATGAAGAATATAAAAGAGTTTGGGAATAGCTGATATTTGACAAATACTTTACTGTTTAATATAATCAAATTATTAAATTTATGGAGGAAAATATGACTGACGAAAAACCCAAAGACAGTTTTTTAAAGTCTTTAATACAAGTTGTAGGTGGCGCAATTTTAATTGCAACTGCATTTAGATTCTTGGTAGGATTTACTGTGCAGATAAATGGCATCTCGATGGAGCCGACATTTTATCATAATGAGATGGTTTTTTCTGCCACATATCCCGTTAAACTAGGGAATATAAAAAGAGGCGATATAGTAATAGTAAAGAGAACTTCAGAACATGAAGATGTAATCAAAAGAATTTTGGCAATCCCAGGGGATACTTTGGAATTTAGCAATGACCGAGTCATATTAAATGGAAAGACGCTAAATGAACCATATATAAATAAAGCAGAAAGTGCATTTTATCCCGCGATGACTTATGTTCTAAAGGAGAATGAATATTTTATCTTAGGCGACAATAGAGGCCATTCTACAGATAGCAGAATGTATGGCCCTATAAATAAAGATACTATTCGAGGAGTTGTGAAATTTAGATACTATCCATTTGATAGAATTGGAATTATAAAATAAGAAACAAATAACCAATATCGAAATGATATTGGTCATTTTTTTATATTTAAACGAGTATAAATCTTATCTGATAAGATAATTGCAATAAATTTGTCCAAAAAATCTGTAGGTAATTGCACCAAAAAAGCAGCCACAGTCATTGGAAGCCCTAGCTTTGTCAAAGCCTGTAAAACTATTGACGAGCCAGAAGATGTAATTCCTCCAAAAATTTTTGCCGTAATAATTGCTGCTAAGATTGAAGGCAATATAGAGATTATGGCCGTTTTTATAAATATATTGCCATTTTTAAATTTCTTAGCATTGAATAGATTTGCCAAAATTGCAATTGCTATGGCCACAGGCATATAATAGATTGCATATGAATCGTAAGTAAAATTTATCAGTGCCGAAACTATGGCCGTCAAAATTCCATACTTCATGCCCAAAATCTTAGTTGAAGAAATTGTGCCAATGCAGTCTAGATAGATTGGCAGCTTTAAACTGAGCGCCAAAAAAGCGAGTAAAACATTTGTAACTGCAAAGATAGAAGCTAGTGCAATCTTTTTTGAACTGCTATTCATCAGCCTTACCTAATAATTTTGAAATATCGATATTTAAAACTCTATCAAAAAATTCCAAAAAGAATTTATCGTGATCGACTTCAGTATAGATTATGGAATTCTTTTCTCTTTTCCAAAAATCGTGATCATCTACAATGGCTTGGCCCATAGCAACACCGTCGTGCACAACTTCTGTATAGGCTTCGAAACCTTTTAAAATATCTTCAAAAATAGCTGCCATAACAGCAAGTGGATCATTTATAACACAACCGATTGTGCCTTCTTGCGATTTGTGAAAGTCCATATAGAATTTAGTAATCGATTCTAAAAACTCTTGTTTCAACGATGGAAAGTTTCTTGCGTATTTTACCATATCAGGCGTCAATACAATTTTTCTTGTAACATCGAGCCCAACCATCTCTAATTTCTTTGGCGAATTTTTAAAAACATAATCTGCCGCATCGGGATCTACCCAATAATTATATTCAGCCACTGGCGAACAATTGCCATGTGCCTTATATGCGCCGCCCATAGAGATTATTCTATCGAGATTTTTAAAAGCATTTGGATCTTCTTTTAATGCCAATGCAATATTTGTCATCGGACCTACAGCCACAATAATTACATCTTCATATTCTTTGAGGCTTTTTAAAATAAAATCTTTAGCCGACATCTTTTCAATCTCTCTAGTGATTTGGCTGTCGTCTAAGACATCGCCTAAGCCGTCTTTTCCATGCGTTTCATAAGCTGCAATATGCTCTCTTACCAAAGGCTTATTTGCTCCTTCGTATACGGGAACATTTTTTTCCATAATTTCTAAAACTTTTAATGTGTTTAAACTTGCGCGCTCCACTTCTACATTGCCTGCAACTGTCGTAATGCCCAAAATATTTAATTCGGGCGAGGAAAGTGCGAGCATAAGCGCCGTGGCATCATCTATGCCCGTGTCAACATCGATAATAATATTTTTTCTCATAATCAATCTCCTTTAGTTTTTTATACCGGGAAGGTTCCGAACCGGTCATGTCGAATTATAACATAAATTTAAAATTTTATAAACTCATAAAAAATACACAATATCAACAAAAATGAAAAGATTTTATAAAAACTTATATTGTTAAGATATAAACAATAATTGCATCTCATCTTTATGTGGTGTATATTAAGTGAAGGTGATATGTTTGAGCAAGAGGAGCATTTTTATTAAACTAATAATCATAATTTTATTTGTGTATATTATTTCAGACAAAATTGGTTACGAGATTCCATTTAGAGATTTAGATGCTTCGAATATCGAATCGATTGAAATAGTAAATCTCACTAGAGATAAAATTGTAACATTAGATGATAAAAAAGACATTTTGCATATCGTAAAGATTTTGGAAAAGATAAAGCTAAAAAAACCTTTGACGGATGTTTTATCAACAGAAAATCCTTACTTCATCTATATTTATTTTAAAGAGGGCAAAAGAGAAGAAATCTCTGTTTCCAATCCAAATGTGAGCATTGGTGGAAAATGGTATCTTATAGACAGTAAGATTACAAAGAGACTTGAAAACTTATATGATGAATATTCTTAAAAATTAGCGGGGGTGAGTTGATGGTTTTGATTCCAAATGAGTATCTTGAAAACAAAGACAATCAAAATAGAGTGCGCGAAATTGTTGAGAAATATTTTGGAATGGATAGCTACGGAACAGAAAATAGATTTGAAACTTGTAAAACTGAGTTAAATAAAATCGGCGAACATTTCATAGCTAGAAATCTAGAAAGTTTGCTCTAATAATTTCGGGCTCTCCGTATCACCTATAAAAATTTGGCAGAATTAAAACTTAATCAAAAAAATTGCAAACTAAGTTTTGGCATCTGCTAAAAGAGCCGTCTTAATAGAGGCGCTCATACATAAAGACCTTGGAAGAAATTCCAAGGTCTAATTTTATTTTATTCTTAAATATCTTTTTATTCTCTTAACGATTGCATTAAATGCAAAGACAATTCCGGGAATTGGGTCATCTACTGCCCAAGTCGAACCTACAGTTCTCACGACAGTTGGGTCATTATTTTGAGCCCTTATTTCTTCGGCAGACAATTTGCCCGTGCGCTTATAATTTTTAATTGCCGCAATATCTTCATATAGATAGCGCCATCTGATATTAGTATCGTAGTCGATCGCCTTTTCTTCAATCGTTTCGCCACACATCTCCCTATATGTCAGATATGGCGTTTCTAAGCCGACTTGACAT
Source organism: Tissierellia bacterium (assembly GCA_030537765.1). Taxonomy (GTDB): domain Bacteria; phylum Bacillota; class Clostridia; order Tissierellales; family Peptoniphilaceae; genus JAUNVH01. The sequence goes on from JAUNVH010000012.1 coordinate 8,033, forward strand.
AAAAGTTCTGTAAAGTTTATAAATCTCACATTGACTTCGATAAGATAGATTACTCCAGTATCTTCGTCTTCTTTGAGTTCAATCTCTACAAAGCCTCTAAAGCCTATGGCTTCTAAAAACGGCTTAGACATTTCATGGACTCTTGGCAACCATTTCTGTGTAGTATAAGTCGATGCCCCAAAGAAATTGGGCCATTGCCTTATTTTATGCGCAGTCGTATACTGCACAATCTTTCCGTCTTGATTCATATAGGCATCATAGCAATAGCAATTTGTTTCAGGGCCGGGAATAATTCTTTGCACAAAGACTTCCATATTATCCTTGTGGCAAATTTCTACTTTTTCTCTGAGCATATCTTCGTTTAAAATTGTAAATGCCTTTTCACGGTACTGATCTACAAATGAAGATGAATCGAGAGGTTTTAAAATACACGGAAAGCCAATTTCATCAATAACTCTTTCGATTAAATTTTCTTCTTTTGAATATATCAATTCAGGAGTTTTAACTCCGTATTTTTCGGTAAAGTCCATGAGCTTATATTTGTCCATCAAATCAGTCAAAAGACCTTTTTTATGCATTGGAAAGAGATAATATTCTTTTAATTCGTAAAAATAATTGTCCATAAATTCTGCATAGGGATCGGCCGTTGGATATAAAACAGGCTTATGATCTTGTTTTTTTGCATAATCTATTAGAAAATTTAAATATCCTTTTGGATCTACTTTAAAATCAGGACCAATTAGATTTTCTTTTACGTATTTAGATTTTCCATACATATTTTTTCCACTATGATTTACACTAACCACATGAACGCCGTTTCTGCCCAAATTTCTTACAATGGCAAGTCCTATGTAATAATTGGTTCCCATAACTACAGCTTTATTTGGATGCTTCATATTATCACTCCTTATTATAAAGTATTATATCATATTAGACATAAAGAGGGAAAATATGTATAATCTTAATAAAGAGGGGTATATTTAAATTGAAATAGATTATGGGAGGTAGATAATTTGGAATATAATTATGCTGGAAAGAAGACAGTTTTAAGAAAAGATGCCAAAAAATTTCAGGGAAATCCAATCTCTTTAATTGGCGAAGAAATAAAGGTGGGCGATAAAGCTATTGACTTTACTGCTCAAAAAGTTGATTTGTCTGAATTCAAACTCTCAGATACGTCTGGAAAAATAAGACTTATAAGCGTTGTGCCCTCAATCGATACTGGAGTTTGCCAAATTCAAACTAGAACTTTTAACGAAGAAGCCACAAAACTTTCAGAAGATGTAATTTTACTTACAATTTCTGTCGACTTGCCATTTGCCCAAGAGCGTTTTTGCGCAGCTGAAGGACTTGACCGAGTTGTGATGCTATCAGATCATATTGATACCGACTTTGGAATAAAATATGGATTTTTAATTGACGGCCTAAGGCTTTTAAACAGAGGCATAGTCGTAATAGATAGAGATGACATAGTAAAATATGTGGAATATGTCGAAGAAAATACTGATGAAGCAGATTATGAAAAGGCATTAGATGCCGTAAAAGCGTTAATCTAAATGAAAATACGGATAATAGCCGTAGGAAAATTAAAAGAGGATTATCTTAAAAAAGGCATTGCAGAGTATCTAAAAAGATTAAAATCTTATGTCGATATAGAAATAATAGAAATTATTGACGAAAAGGCTCCCGAAAATCTATCTGAAAAAGAATTGGAACAAGTTTTAGAAAAAGAGGGCCAAAGAATTTTAAAAAAATTGCCAAAAGATGCATATATAATCTCTCTTTCAATCAATGCAAAGGAGCTCAGTAGCGAGCAATTTGCACAGAAAATAAAAACTTTTGAAAATAAGGGTGTAAAAAATTTAGTTTTAATTATAGGCGGTTCGAATGGCTTGAGCAAAACTGTACTGAGCCTTTCGGACGAAGAAATCAGTTTTTCAAAACTGACATTTCCGCATCAGCTAATGCGAATTATTCTTGCGGAACAGATCTATAGAGCTTATAGAATAATTAATAATCATCCTTATCATAAATAATTTAATGGAGGCTAGAAAATGAAGACAACAGATAAGAAAAAAAGAGAAGTTTTATCCGACAAAACTCAAAGAGAACAAATCGACAATGAGAGCAAACCTCAAAGTGATCTTTACGGCAAAGTAGAGAGAACTGAAAAAGACACAAATGTAGAAATCCCAACAGAAGAATCGGTAGAAGATTTGAGAGATTTCTCAGAAATAAACAGAAGATAAAATTATGTCGCTTAATGCGACATTTTTTTATGAAAAAAGAGCGATCGCTCGCTCTAATCTATTCCCAATAAGTTTTATCCATAGCCTCCATAATTTGGCCTTTAAATCCAGACGCTTCCAAAAATTTAACTCCCTCAATCGTAGTGCCTTTTGGCGAACATACTTCGTCTCTGAGTTGAGCTGGATGTTTTTTTACTTGCTTTACCATTTGGGCGCTGCCTAAAACTGTCTGTGCTGCAATTTTATAGGCAGTATCTTTGTCAAATCCAAGAGATATTCCGCCTTGCGCAATTGCCTCTATGAACATATAAGTAAAAGCAGGAGTGCAGCCAGAAAGAGTGCCTAAGGCCTTAATCATATTTTCTGGCAGTTCAAAAACTTCACTAAAGGCGCTAAAAAGTTCCATGAAAAATTTCTTTTCATCATCTGTAATTTCTTTTGAAAAACTAATGCCCGTAACTCCCGCTAAAACTTGAGCCGGAGTATTTGGCATTATGCGTACGACTTTAAGATTTTCCAAATTGGCCATAGCTTTAATCTGCGATATTTTCACATCGGGAGTCATACCTACGATAATATGTTCATCAGTCAAAAACTTTCCAATCTCAGAAAGCACAATTTCATATATATGTGGCTTTAAAGCTAAGACTATAATTTTAGATTTTTTAACAATTTCAATATTGTCTTTGGCCTTTATAATCTTTGTTTTTGCTGCCAAATTGTCGAGTAAATCTTTTATAATATCGTAACAAATAATTTCATTTGATTTTAATTTCTTGCCATCGATAATGCCTTTTATGATTGCAAAACCCATATTGCCGCAACCTATAAATCCTAATTTTTTCATATTTCCTCCCTCAATTTAAATTTAATATCGGCTATATAATATTGTCATATCTTTTATTTTTTTAGCCAATTTATCAGTAAATGCCTCTTCTTTTGCCCTCCATGTCCAATTGCCCAAAGTCGAGGGTTCATTCATTCTGGCTGAACTGTCCAAAACTAAAAAATCTTGCATGGGCGCAATTGCATATTTGGCATTAGTCGCCCAACAAGCTCTTATAAAGCCCCAAGTATAGCCTTCGTCTTTAGTGAGTTTTAAATAATCGATTGCATAATCTCTAACGCTTTTTGGTGCAGATTCAAAAAAACCTAAAGTCGTGTCATTATCGTGAGTGCCCGTATAGACAGTCCAATTATAATCGATATTATGAGGCAAAATATCACTTTCTGAATTTCTATCCCATGCAAATTGCAAGACTTTCATACCTGGATAGCCAGTATGTTTTCTAAAGTCTATAACTTCTTTTGTCATAAATCCAAGATCTTCTGCAATAATTTCTAAATGCGGAAGTTCATTTTCTATCTTTTCAAATAGCTCATAGCCAGGCGCCTTTATCCATTCTCCATTTTCGGCAGTCTCTTCGCTATTTGCAACTTGCCAAAATGATTCGAAACCGCGAAAATGATCTATTCTAATAATATCATAGAGGAAACCACTATGCCTAAGCCTTCTTATCCACCAATCGAAATTATCGGCTTCGAGATTTTTCCAATCATAAGTTGGATTGCCCCACAATTGGCCCGTCTTTGAAAATGCATCTGGCGGACAACCGCCCACAAATTTTTTATTCAAATCTTCATCGAGCTGAAAATATTTAGGACTAATCCAAATATCGCAGCTATCATCAGCGGCATAGATTGGAATATCGCCAACGATTTTAATGCCTTTAGAATTTGCATACTCTTTCAATTTAAAATATTGCTCATAAAATACTGCTTGCATAAATATATGAAAATTAATTTCAAATTCATAGCATTTTCTAAAATAATCCATCTGATTTTTTTCGCGCCTTTTATATTCAATTGGCCAAGAACTACGGGCGGCGCCGTTTAATTTATTTTTCAAAGCCATAAATTCAGCATAATCGATGGCCCAATGAGAATTTAGCATTAAAAATCTATCGATATCGACAATTTTTTTTGCAATATTTTTTTCATATGCAGTTTTTAAGATGGAAAGTTTATTTTTATACATCAAATAGTAATCGACATTTTCAATATCGTTTCCCAAATCAAAACTCTCCACAAAACTCCTATCTAAAAGCCCTAGCTCTATAAGCTTTTCTAGATCAATCAAATAGGGATTGCCAGCATATAGAGAAAATGACTGATAGGGGCTGTCGCCAAAGCCTGTGGGATTTATCGGAAGTATTTGCCAAAGTCTTTGGCCAGACAACTCTAAAAAATCCACAAAGTCATAGGCCTTCTCGCCCAAAGTTCCAATGCCATATGGAGAGGGCAATGAAGAAATATGAAGTAAAATCCCAGAACATCTTTTAAAAAAACTCTCATCTAATCTATCGTATTCTATTTTCATATTGCCTCCTATATATTTGCTATTTCTATTAATCGCTTTATAATATTTTCATCGTTTTGTAAAATATAATCGAAATCTTTTTTATATATGGAATAATTTTTATCGTAATATTTGACACATAATTCTCTTATGACCATTTCGTAATCTTTTTTCTCAATGGCCATTTTGTATTTTTCTAATTGCTCTTTAGAAATATATCTAGAGAGCGAATTTAAAGCTTCAAAAATCTCCTCATCGTGATCATCCACATATTCATTATAAATTCTATTTACTCTATTTTCTAAACTGTCCTCAACGAGAATCTGTATTCCCAAGTTCATCTTCTCATAGAGCTTTGCAGGTATATAAAGCGTTCCAATGCGCCTGCTTTCGCCTTCTATAAATACCAAATCTTTTGAAGACTTTAGCACATTATAAATTTCTGATTCGAACATCTTTTGGTCGGGCTGCTCATTCATGCCAATATGGCCCAAAAGCGAGCCGCGATGATTTGCCAAGGCTTCTAAATCTAGGACTGAATAATCTAAATCTCTTATACGATTTAAAATTTCAGTCTTACCGACACCTGTTTTTCCACTCAAATTTATAAAATTTCTCTTTTCGATTTCTTCGTCCAGTTTTTTTACTATATATTTTCTATATGCCTTATAGCCACCATCGAGTTTTTCCACATTTATATGTAGACTTTTTAATAACACGAATAGCGATGTAGAGCGAAAGCCTCCTCTTTCGCAAAAGAGTATCAAAGATTTATATTTTCTTTTTAGATCTAAAATCTTTTCAAAAATCTCTGGCAAATCTTGGCTTATACTCTCCACTCCTTTTAATATAGCCTCATCGTGCAATCCCTTTTTATAAAGTCGTCCTACCACCTTTCTACTCTCGTCAGTGAGAACGGGCAAATTTATTGCATCTGGTATAGTATGTTCTTTATATTCTTTTGGACTTCTAAGATCGATAAAGAGAAGTTCGTTTTTATTAATTTGTTCAATTTTTTCCATATCAATAGATTGATAAATAATCTTTAGCATAGAGATATTTTATTACAAATATGATAAAATTAAAAGCAAGCGAGAAAAAAAGACATAATAAAGGTGATAATTATGAAAATTAAAATGAATGTATGCGGAGGTTGCAATGCCAAAATTGGAGCACAAGATCTCACAGAGATTTTATCAAAGATTCCAATTTTTTTAAGGCCCGAAGTTATCTGTGGCTTTGAGGGCTCAGACGATGGGGGCATAATAAAATTAAACGAAGAACAAGCTTTAGTCGTAACCTTAGATTTTTTTCCTCCGCCAATTAAAGATGCCAATCTATTTGGGCAAATTGCCGCTGCAAATTCTCTAAGCGATATTTACGCCATGGGCGGCGAGCCTATTTGTGCAATGAATATTGTCTGCTTTCCAGAAACGGAGGACAAAAAGATTTTGGAAGAAATTCTAAACGGAGGAGCAAAAAAATTAAAGGAAGCAGAAGCTACACTACTTGGCGGACATAGTGTATACGATGAAAATATTAAATATGGAATGGCAGTAATTGGCCTTGTGCATCCAAAAAAGATGTGGACAAATACTGGCGCAAAGCCTGGCGATCAATTGCTTCTCACAAAGCCATTAGGTGCATCAATAGTATGTGCAGGCTACGAAGTAGATGAAATTGAAAATAAAGATTATGAATTTACAGTAAATAAGATGGCGAGTCTAAATAAAATGGCGGCAAAATTATTTTCTAATTATAAAATAAATGCACTCACAGATATTACAGGCTTTGGACTATTGGGCCATTTAAAAGAGATGCTAGATAATGAATATAGTGCAAATATTTATAAAGACGATATACCAATCTATCCCGGCGCAAAAACGGCCGCTTCAAACTTTTTGATGACGGCAGGCGGACAGAGAAATAGAAAATTTTTAGGAGCAGATGTAAAGTTTCAATTTGACGATTTTGGCTTAGAAGAAATTGTATTCGATCCACAGACTAGTGGGGGACTATTAGCGGCAGTGCCCAATCAAGAAGCCGAAAAAATTTTGAAAGAAGCCAAAGAAAAAGAAATTGAAATTTATAGAATTGGTGAAATTACAGATAAAAAAGAAAAATTGATATATCTTATATAAGGAGTAAATAATGAAAATAGATGCATTGGGGCTAGCCTGTCCAAGACCAGTAATACTAGCAAGGCGTGCCATAAACGATAGACCAGAAGAAAATATTATAGTGCTAGTAGATAATCTAATAGCAACTGAAAATTTAAAAAAGATGGCCGAACAATTAAAATTGAAAACTCAGATAAGAGAAATAGAAAAAGAAGTTTACGAAGTAGAATTTTTTATAAATGAAAATTCAAATCAAATCGAAGAAATTAAAGAGCCAAAACAATTTGAAGAATCTGACTATATAATAGTGCTTTCATCAGAAGGCATGGGCCTTGGCGATGAAGAATTTTCAGGCATATTGATGGAAAACTTTATATATTCGTTACTAGAGATGGAAATTATGCCAAAAGCAGTTTTGTTATACAATAAAGGAGTAAAACTTTCCACAACTAATGAAAAGACTGTCGAAGATCTAAAGGCTTTAGAACGAAAGGGAGTTGAAATCCTATCATGCGGCCTTTGTCTAAACTATTATAATCTGGCAGAACAATTGCAAGTGGGCTCAATAACAAATATGTATAGAATTTGTGAGCTAATGACTAAAAATAGGGTAGTAAAACCATAGTGGAATATTTATTTACATTTGAATCTTCGCATATGGCAATAGCTTGCGAAAGAATAGTGAGAAAAAATTTTAAAAAAGCCAGATTGATTCCCTTGCCTCCAAAGATAGATGCAGGTTGCGGATTAGTTTTGAGAGTATTCGAAAGCGATTTTAAATATGTAAAAGCCCTGATTGAAAGAGAAGAAATCCAATACGAAAAAATATTTTTAAAGAAAAACAATCAATTTACCGAAGAGGAATTTTAATATGATCTATATGGACAATGCAGCCACCACAATAAAAAAGCCAAAAGTTGTTGCAAAAAAAGTATTTGAAGCAATAGATAGTGAAATTTTTGCAAATCCCTCAAGGGGCGGTCATGAGGCCAGCATCTTGGCATTAGATGCAGTCTATACTGCCAGAGAAAATATAGCAAAGCTATTTAATGCCAATGCATTAAATATCAGCTTTACACATAATGCAACTTATGCGCTAAATATGGCAATAGATTCATTAATCACTCAATCTGATGATGTGATAAGCACAAAATATGAACATAATAGCGCCCTCAGACCGCTATATAAAAAAGCAGCAAAGGGAACTAAGCTACAATTTATAGACATATTAGATGATTTTACACTCGATTGGGAAAATGCAAAAAAACTTATAACTAAAAACACAAAATTCTTAGTCATAAATTTGGCTTCAAATATCACAGGAGAAGTGATGGATTTTGAAAAGATTAGAGATTTTTGCAATGAATTCGATCTAATAATGATTGCAGATGCTTCGCAAATTGCAGGCGCAAAGAGAGCAGACTATTCAATATTGCCAAAGGGAATAATCTGCTTTACAGGCCATAAATCACTCTATGGCCCACAGGGCACAGGAGGCATGGTCATCAGTGATAATTTAAATCTTAAGCCAGTAATAGTAGGTGGGAGCGGATTTAAATCTTTTTCACATGAACATCCTAAAAATTTGCCCGATATTTTTGAAGCTGGAACTTTAAATGTGCATGGTATTTGCGGCTTAAATGCAGCATGCGAATATATTTTAGAAAATGAAGACTATATTTATAAAAGATTATTTAATCTATCAAAACGCTTCTATTTGGGGCTTAAAAAAATTCCTAATATAAAAATATATTCTTCGGGTAATATAATAAATAACACGGCCACATTTTCAATCAATCTAAATAATTTGGATTCGGCAGAATTTGAATTAAAATTAGAAGAAGAGTATGGCATAGCCATACGCTCGGGCAGTCACTGTGCGCCGCTTGTGCATGAAAGATTTAATACAGTAGAAAAGGGAATGGCTCGATTTAGCTTTTCAAGTTTTAACACTTTTGAAGAAATAGACATAGCACTAAATGCAATTGATATTATTGCAAATAAAAAATGAGGAGGAATTATGAAATTTAATTATTATAATCCGACTAGATTAGTTTTCGGAGCAGGAAGAATAAAAGAGACGGTTGACAATATTCCAAAGGGAGTAAAAAAAGTTTTGATCCATTACGGTTCAGAAAGAATGAGAAAAGATGGCACAATAACCACAATTCAAGCTGAAATGAAACATAAAGGCATTGAATCTATTCTATTTGGTGGAGTAGTTGCAAATCCTAGACTCTCAATGGTAAAACAAGGCATGGAAATAGTAAAAAGAGAAAATATCGACTTCATATTGGCCGTCGGCGGTGGAAGCGTAATAGACTCTGCAAAGGCAATTTCTGCAGGCCATGCATATGATGGAGAAATCTGGGATATGTTTATAGGCAAGGCAGAAGTCCCTGAAAAAGGCTTACTTCCATTGGGAGTAGTGCTTTCATTTCCGGCAACTGGAAGTGAAGACAGCACAGGCTGCGTTATAAATAATGAAATCACAAAAGAAAAGCGCAGCATCGGTTCAGATTATTTGCGTCCAGTTTTTTCAATACTAGACCCAAATCTCACACTTTCATTGCCCGATAGACAGACATTTGCAGGCATAGTCGATATGTTTAGTCATATTTTAGAAAGATATATGGTAAATGATGACGAATATGGACTTATGGACACAATGTCAGAAGGTCTTATGCGCAGTATAATTAAAGCGGCCTATATTTTAAAAGATGATAGCAAAAATCTCTGGGCTAGAGAACAAGTTATGATCTCTTCCACCCTTGCACATAATGATATATTGGGGCTTGGTCGAGATGAAGACTGGGCAAGTCACAGAATAGGTCATGAACTTAGCGCATTATACGATGCAATACACGGAGAAACTTTGGCAATAATCTTCCCAGCATGGATGGAATATGTAAAAGATATAAATCCAAATAGAATAATAAGATTTGGAAAAGAAGTATTTAGACTTGGAGAAGATACAACTGTTGAAGAAACTATAAAAGCCTTTCGAGAATTTTTAAAAGATATCGGCATGCCCTTATATTTAAAAGATTTGAATATAGGAGAAACCGACATCGAAGAAATGGCAAAGAAATGCACACTCTATGGTGATGTCGGTACCTTTAAAAAATTGAATTGTACTGATGTCGAAAATATCTATAGATTGGCGCTATAATCCCTTTCATCATCGTGTTTAACGCCCGCCTTGATCGCACCGACAGGGCAGACTTTCACACAATCATTACATCTGATGCATTCGGGACTATTTGGCGTTTTATATGTGGGAATATCAAATTTACATTTAGCTTGGCATTTCTTACAATCTATACAATTATGAGATACTGAAAGCCTATAAAAGCTAATTGGATTAAATATGCCCAAAAAAGCGCCTAATGGACAGAGATATCTGCAAAAAAATCTATATAGAATAATAGAGAGCACAATTATCAAAATTGCTATAGTCAGTTTATAAAAAAATAGACTGCCTATAGCATTTCTTATTTGTACATTTCTCAAAGCCAAAGGTATGCCTCCAAAGATTGTGCCACTTGGGCATAAATATTTGCAAAAATAAGGATCTGATATTTTTGTTGGAGAGCTAAGTAAAATAGGCAATAAAAAAACCATTATGGCCAATATAAAATATTTTAATAGACTCAAAACTTTTGAAGCTTTTTTTGGCAATTTAAACTTTTTAACTTTTATTTTATAAAGTAGATCTTGAAAAAATCCAAATGGACAGAGATAGCCACAAAAAAACCTGCCAGCTAAAATTCCAAAAAGTCCCATAAGTCCCAATATATAAAATGACAGTGAAAACTTAGTGCTATTTTCAACTGCTTGCAAAGAACCAATTGGGCAGCTAAATATAGCTCCAGGGCATGAATAGCAGTTCAAAACTGGAATGCATACAGACTTTAGATTGCCCTTATAAATATTTCCTTCAAAAAAGCCTTTAAAATTAGAATTAAACATAGTCGCCCCCAAGGCTTGAATTAGATGGCGATGTTTTAAAATTTTTAATCTAGCCAATTCCAATACACTCCAAACAGATATTTATAGCTTTAATTAAAACTGTTGAAACTTCCTCGCGATAGATTCCAATAAAAATGGAAATAATAGAAGCTAAAAGTATAATATATTTCAAACGCTTTTTCATAATTAACCTCCGATTTCTTATATTATAAAATATTAAATAATTAATTACAATTCAAATTGATTTAAATATATAAAAAATGAGCGAACGGTCGCTTCCTACGACCGTTCTGGATTAAAATAATATAAAAGGAGCGCAGAAATTATTCTGCAAACTTTATCCTGCAGATAAAGTGATTTAAAATGATAAATACATTCTAGCACATTACGCTAATAAAGTAAAGCATAAAAAGCTAATCAAATACTTTTTTTTAAAAATTTAAAAAATTAATAAAAACTTCGCAAAGTTCAACTAAGATTTATTATTAAACTACAATCTATCAATTCATATCGAAAGCGACATTATTAAAATATCTAATATATTTCTAAATATTTACATAAAATTATTGACTTTTATATGATTTTTGATATATTTATTATATTGATTAAAATAACTCAAAGGGGAGTAGCAAGTAAAGTTTAATCGTCAATACGGAGATAATCCCGGTTAAACCCCAATGCGGTTTGCAAGACCTTTGTTTAGCAATAGCTATGCAAGGTTTTTTTATTTAAGGAGGCAAAGATTGGAATATTATAATAAAAAGAAAGAGCAAATATTAAACGAACTGGCAGTAAAAGAAGATACGGGCTTAAGCACAGAAGCTGCTAATGAATTGCTAAAAAAATACGGACCAAATGAATTAAAAGAAGAAAAAAAGAAATCTGTATTTCAGAAAGTAATCGATCAATTTAAAGATCCAATGCTCATAATTCTTATTGTAGCGTCATTAATTTCAATATTTATAGGCGAAGTGCAAGATGCTATGATAATACTTGCAATTGTCGTTGTAAATGCAATACTTTCAATAAGTCAAGAAGGCAAAGCCGAAAAGGCAATAGAAGCATTAAAAAAGATGAGTGCGCCAAATGCAAAAGTGCTAAGAGATGGAAAAATCATAGAATTGCCATCTCCAAAAATTGTAATAGGCGATATAGTTTTGTTAGAAACTGGTTCAATAGTGCCAGCCGATATGAGACTTATAGAATCTACAAATTTAAAAATAGACGAATCTTCTTTCACAGGTGAATCGGTGCCGGTGGAAAAATATGCAGACACAGTCTATGAAGATAAAAGAGAAATAGGCGACAGAGAAAATATGGCGTTTAGCTCCACAATCGTAACTTACGGTAGAGGTATTGGAGTAGTTACAGCCACTGGAACAGAAACAGAAATTGGACATATAGCAAAAAGAGTATCAGAAGTCGAAGACGAGCAGACTCCTTTACAAAAGAAATTGGCTCAACTTTCAAAAACACTTGGCATAATAGTTATTGGAGTATGCGCAGTCGTATTTATAGTTGGAAAACTTCATAATTTAGAAACTTTGCAACTCTTTATGACCACAATTTCTTTAGGCGTGGCTGCAATTCCCGAGGGGCTTCCCGCAATCGTAACAATAGTTTTGAGCTTGGGCATGGGGCGAATGGCAGATAAAAATGCCATAGTAAAAAAACTATTAGCAGTTGAAACTCTAGGGACTACCACAGTAATTTGCTCCGATAAAACTGGAACCTTAACTCAAAATGAAATGACAGTAGTAAAAGCATATGTAAATAATACTGAAATTGAAGTAACAGGTTCAGGCTATGCTCCAATTGGCGAATTTAAACTTAATGGCAAAAAAATTGAAGCGAAAGACTTAAAAGGCTTAGATGAAATGCTTGAAATAGCAACGCTCACCAATGATGCCAAGCTAAACAGCGAGAAAGATAATATCTCAATGATTGGCGATCCAACAGAAGGCGCGCTTTTAACTCTCAGCGGAAAAGCTGGCTACACAAAAGAAGATTTAGAAGAAAAATATCCTCGTGTAGATGAAATTCCGTTCGATTCCAAACGCAAAATGATGACGACATTCCACGAAAATTTTCACAATTATAAAGTCGTCAGCTTTACAAAAGGCGCTCCCGATATAATTATAGAAAACTGTTCTAAAATATTTTTAGACGGTGAGATAAAAGAGCTTTCAGACCAATTAAAATCTGAACTTTTAAATAAAAATAAAGAATTTGCATCTTCTGCACTTAGAGTATTGGCATATGCCTTTAGAAATTATGAAAAAATGCCAGAAGAAAAAACTACAGAAAACATTGAAAACAATATGATTTTTGTGGGCATAACAGGAATGATAGATCCGCCTAGAGAAGAAGTAAAAGATGCAATAAAAGAATGTAAATCGGCAGGCATTATTCCAATAATGATAACGGGCGATTATTTAGACACAGCCTTTGCAATAGCCAAAGATTTAGGAATTGCTACAAAAGAGACTGAAGCCATAATGGGCAAAGAACTAAATCTAATGACAGAAGAAGAAATAAGAAAAATAGTAAAAGAAAAGAAAGTCTTTGCCAGAGTGTCGCCAGAAAATAAAGTACAAATCGTATCTGCACTAAGATCTAATGGACATATTGCTGCCATGACTGGAGATGGAGTAAATGATGCTCCAGCCATAAAACAGGCAGACATAGGAATTGCAATGGGAATAACTGGCACAGATGTTGCAAAAAGCACGGCTGAATTAATTTTGACAGACGACAATTTTGCCACAATTGTGCATGCAGTAGAAGAAGGCAGAATAATCTATTCTAATATCAAAAAATTTGTATCGTTCCTACTATCTTGCAATATCGGAGAGATATTAATAATGCTCGTGGCAATAATAATGAATCTGCCCATACCACTACTTCCAAAGCAACTACTTTGGCTAAATCTAGTAACAGATTCATTCCCGGCATTAGCATTAGGAGTTGAAAAGGGCGAAGACGATATAATGGAAAGACCACCAAGAAGAATTGATGAGCCAATATTAGATAAAAATATGCTTTGGGGAGTATCGCTTCAGGCAATAGCAATAACAATAGGCTCAATGGTTGCCTTTATGTGGGGTCTAAAAGCATATCCCAATTCAATCACACATGCAAGAACTATAATGTTTGTAACGCTAATAACTGCAGAACTTCTGAGATCTTATTCTTCAAGAAGCTCCCGATATACATTGCTGCATATGGGAATATTTACAAATAAAAGATTGGTTCAAGCAACGCTACTTTCATTAGGGATGATGCTTGCAGTAGTTTATATTCCGCCACTACAAGGCATATTTGATACATTTTCGCTGGGAGTAAAAGACTGGATGATAATAGCGCCGTGTTCATTGCTTCCAATACTTGCAGGCGAAATTTACAAAGCAATTAGATTTAAAAAAGAAAATAGAACTCATAAAAGATAATTTTTAGCGACTCATAAATTTATGGGTCGCTTTTTTAAATGTCTTTTTAAATTAAGAAAAACTTCGGCCTTAAAGAAACAGATTAGAACTTAAAATTTTTATTAAAAATCTTTACAAAGTCTAGATTTAATTTCTTATTTGTTATATGATTAGTAAAGAAAAAATAAAGAAAAATTTAAAAAAATTGTCAATTTTGCCTTGAATAGAATATAGACATGGTCTATAATATATATAGTAGAATTAGAAAACACAATTAACTATATATAGATATATTTAAATTTCAGATTACATAATAAAATAAAAAAATTTAATATATCTATAAAGATTAAAGCTAAAACAAGTCAGAAATTTAAGGAAGATATAATGAAAACTAAAAATAAAAAGAAAGTACTCGTAATGAGTTTGGCATTGATAGCAGCAATTTCAATTATAAAACCCGACACTACAGACTATAAAAACGAAGTCTCAGCCGACAATCTATACGAAGAATTTATGCCAAAAACTGGCAGTAAAACTGCTCTTAGAGATGGCATATATCAAGAGAGCGCAAAAGGCTTTAACGGAGATTTGACAGTCGAAATCAAAATACAAGACGGACTCATCACATCAGTAAAAATAGATGAACACAATGAACACAAGACAGTTGCAAAAATTGCTTTAACAGAAATTCCTAAAAAGATTGTAGAAAATCAAACTAGTGCAGTCGATTCGGTATCAGGTGCAACTGAAACTTCTGACGCCATAAAAGCGGCAGTCAGAGCCTGCATAATTAGAGCAGGAGGCAATGCACAAGATTATTAATTTAATTTTGATTGACTAAATCTCATAAATAAACTATTATAAATATATCGATTATTCAAAAAACCAGTAATTAATTTTAGTTTGCCAAGCGAAAAAGGATTGGTGTGAGCCTTTTCAAACGGATTAATGAAACCCACTTTTTGAGATCGACGGTCTTTCCCGTTATAGAAAGTTTGAGTAAGGCTTGTGCCTAAAAAAGAGTGGTACCACGTAAGTTTCCTTTCGTCTCTTTAGAGATGAAAGGTTTTTTTATTATAAGGAGGAATTAAATTTGAAACTATCAAAATACTATATGCCGACTTTGAGAGAAGATCCGCAAGATGCTGAAATTGCATCACATAAACTACTCGTCAGAGCCGGCATGATCAGAAAAAATGTGTCAGGAATTTACACCTATTTGCCACTTGGCTATCGAGTAATCAGAAAGATTGAACAGATAGTCAGACAAGAGATGGAAAATTCCGGCTCAATTGAATGCTTACTAAGCGCAGTTCAACCTGCTGAAATTTGGCAAGCATCAGGCAGATGGGATACCTTTGGACCAGAAATGTTCAAACTGCACGATAGAAACGAAAGAAATTTCTGTTTAGGTCCCACACATGAAGAATATTTTACAACAGTGATTAAAGACAATATCAGAAGCTACAAACAATTGCCTTTGAATCTATACCAAATTCAAACAAAATATAGAGATGAAAAACGTCCCAGATTCGGTGTAATAAGAGCTAGAGAATTCATAATGAAAGATGCTTATAGCTTTGACACTGGCGTTGAAGGCATGGAAGAAAGCTATATGGAAATGTGGCGAGCCTACGAAAGGTCATTTGACAGAATGAAAATTGACTATAAAATAGTCGAAGGCGATTCGGGTGCAATGGGCGGCAGAAAATCACATGAATTTATCGCACTTGCCGAAAGTGGCGAAGGAGAAATTTTTTATTGCACCAAATGTGATTATGCTGCAACAGATGAAAAGGCCGCAGTAGACTATAAATTTGAAGAAACTGATGAATTAAAAGAGCTAGAAGAAATTCACACACCCGATATAAAGACAATTGAGCAATTAGAAGAATTTCTAAAAATTGATGCCTCACACTTTGCAAAGATAATAATATTTAAGCATATATCAGGAGAAATTATAGCTGCATTAATTCCTGGTGACAGAGAATTAAACGAAATAAAACTTTTCAATGCAGCAAAAGTCAACAGCTTCGATATGGAAAGTGCCTCGGAAGAAGATATATTTAAATTGACGGGAGCAAAGGCAGGTTTTTCAGGCCCAATCGGGTTAAAAGATGCAAAACTATATATCGATGAACGCCTAACAAAGATGAAAAATTTAGTAGTCGGGGCAAATAAAGATGATATGCATATAAAAAATACAAATTATAAAAGAGATTTTGATGGAATTATTGTAAAAGATCTATTACAGGCAAGAGAAGGAGATATCTGCCCTAAATGTGGAAATGAGACCCATATCGAAAGAGGAATTGAAATTGGAAATATCTTCCAGCTAGGCACAAAATATGCTGAATCTTTACATGCAAGCTATTTAGATAAAGACGGAAAAGAAAATCCAATCTACATGGGTTCGTACGGAATAGGAGTCTCCAGAACGCTTGCTGCAATTGTAGAGCAGTTTCATGACGAAAACGGAATCATTTGGCCGCTTATAGTTGCGCCATATCAAATAATAATAACGCTCATAAATAAAAAAGATGAGCAACAAACTAGACTTGCGACAGAAATTTATGAAGAATTAAAAGCTAAAGGCTATGAAGTCTTACTAGATGACAGAGATGAAAGGGCAGGCGTAAAATTTAATGACAGAGATCTAATTGGTATTCCACTTAGAGTAACAGTTGGAAAAAAAGCTAGTGAAAATATTGTCGAATTTTCAAAAAGGACCGATATGAAAAATGAGGAAATTGAAAAATCTATACTTTTTGACTATATAAATGAGGCTTTTTTAGAAAATGAAGTAATATTCCTGTAATATTTCTTTAGTCGAGAAAACGTTGATAAATCAACAAAATCAAATGCTGAAATACACTAGATATAAAGCAGATTAAAGCATTTTTAATAAAAAGAGTTGATATTTTTGTCATTTAATATTAAAATATATCTAAGACTATCGTTCATATTTACGTGATGAAAAAAAACAATTTGAAAATTATCTCGAATTAATTTGGTAAAGTAATATATGAATGATGACATCAAAAGATTTAGTCTTAATTATTAAAGGGGGAACAAAGAATGAAAAAGAGAAGTATTGTATTATTACTCATTCTAGCGATGGTAATGACTACAGTATTGGCGGCTTGTGGCGGCGGAGACAAACCTGCTGAAGATAAGCCTGCTGAAGAAACTCCCGCAGCTGACAAACCGGCAGAAGAAACACCTGCGGAAGAACCGGCCGAAGAGGGCAAAGCTCCAAAAGGAACGCCGGGCACATTGATAGTAGGAAGTGGAACAGAGTTAAGTAATGACTGGACATCATATTGGGACAACAATGCATCAAATGCTGATATCAGATTTTTAACTAGCGGTTATGACACAATGGTATATACTCCAGACGGAAAAGTTGTAATTAACCCAACATCTGTTAAAAACCATGAAATCACAGAAAATGCAGACGGTTCACACACTCATACTTGGACAATTGCAGACAATCTAGTTTGGGACGACGGAACTCCAATTACAGCTAAAAACTATGTAGCAGGATTCTTGCTATGGGGCTCACAAGCTATAGCTGATATGGGTGGATCAAACTCAACTGGTAACAAAGTTGTTGGTTATACCGAGTATTCCACAGGCGAAACAGATGTATTCAGTGGCGTTAGATTGGTAGATGACTATACTTTCTCAGTTACTATATCTCCTGATTGGCTACCAACTTATTATGAAGACTTAGAAGCATCTTCAGGCCCAACTGCTTGGCAATTCTATACATCTGAAGAGATGGATATTGTAGACGAAGGCGAAGGCGTTAAATTCACACTTCCATACGTTGCAAATCCTGATAAAGATGGTTATGACGCTAAATGGGAAGAGAGAATGAAAGAAGCTAGAGTAGAAGTTCCTAGACCAGCATCTGGAGCATATAAGATTTCTGAATTTGACCAAACAGCAAAAACTGCAACTTTGGTAATTAATGACAAATTCTTAGGAAACTTTGAAGGCACAAAACCTTCAATCCCAACAGTAGTTTATAAACTTATAAACCCAGCAACTCAATTTGACGAGTTTAAAACTGGTGGAGTAGATATATTAATGCAAACTGCAAGTGGAGACGAGATCAACCAAGGTCTAGACCTTGTTGAATCAATGGGCTTCAAATATGTATCCTACCCAAGAGCAGGTTATGGTAAATTGACACTTGCTTGTGACTTTGGACCAACACAATTCCCAGCAGTAAGACATGCAATTGCACATCTTCTTAACAGACAAGACTTTGCAAAAGCATTCACAGGCGGATTTGGTTCATTAGTACACGGACCTTATGGTGAAGCACAATGGTTCTATCAAGAATCAAAAGCAGAACTTAACAAAGTTCTAAATCAATATCCATATGACCCTGCAGAAGCAATCAGAATTCTTGAAGAAGACGGATGGACAAAAAATGCTGATGGTGGCGAATATACAGAAGGTATCAGATATAAAGAAGTAGATGGCGAATTAATGCCTCTAAGCTTAAACTGGTGTTCAACAGAAAACAATCCAGTTTCTGACATGTTAGTTGTAAGACTAATGGAATCAAAAGACGTTGCTGATGCTGGAATGGAAATTAAACAAGAAGTTATGACATTCCCAGAGCTTTTGGCATTTATGACTAGAGACGGTTCAAAAGACGATAAATATACTGAGCCTAAGTTCCACTTATTCAACTTAGCAACAGGATTTTATCCAGTATATGACCAAACATTCGCAGTATCAATGGAACCACAATATCTAGGCTGGCCAAACAGTGCTTGGATTAAAGACGAAGTACTAGCTAATGCTGCAAAAGATATGGTTGCAAGACCTAGTGACGACGATGAAGGTTACAAAGAATCCTTTGTGAAATACGTAACCAGATGGAATGAACTTCTTCCAGAAATTCCACTATATTCAAACATTTATCACGATTTCTACAATCCGAGAATTGAAGGATATGCAAATACTCCATTCACTCAGTTTGACTATCTGATAATTAATATGAAATTAGCTGACTAATTTCTAGAAAAAATAAATAATGAAAACGCAGTAACATCTTTGGTTACTGCGTTTTTGAATGATTGCGGATTATTTAGGGCGCTATATTGTTACCATTTTAGTATATTAGAAATCAAATAACCATTTTAATGTGAGAAAATATTTAAATTCAAATCTAAAAAAACGATTTCAGATTTATAAAGCGTCTTTTTTAATAAAAATTAGATTGGTAGGTTATAAATGGCTAAATATTTAGTAAAAAGATTATTATATATGGTGCTCGTATTTTTTGTTATGAGCTTCGTATTATTCTGGCTATACAATTTAATACCTGGAGATCCCGTGGCTTCACAATTGGCTCCGCTTAAAGACCAATTGACACCTGAAGAATATCAGGCGAGATACGATGCTATGAGGAGTCGATTGGGACTAGACGATCCCTTGCCAATAAGATATAAAAAATGGATTTCGAATGTATTGAAATTGGATTTTGGAGAATCGTCACTACACAGAAGAGATGTTAAAGAAGTTATGAAACATCCCTTAAAGCTCACTATCACGATGAATATTTTTGTGGTTCTCATTTGTCTTGCCATAACGATTCCCTTAGGAATCAATTGCGCGATTAAGCGGGGTTCGACATTTGATAAGATAACGCAGGTACTTACGGTCGTGGGTTATAGTGTACCGATATTTATTATATCGCTGTTCTTTATATTTATTTTTGCGGTCAAACTGGGTTGGTTCCCTGTTAGTGGTCTTAGAACGCCAAATTTCCAAGGCGAGGGCTTTTCAAAAACGCTCGATATGTACTGGCATTTGACTTTGCCACTAGCTATTATTATATTTAGCTCCTTGGGTTCTATGACTCGTTATGTCAGAGCTGCTATGATTGACGCTTTGGGCATGGACTGCATAAAGACTGCGAGAGCAAAAGGTGTAAAGGAAAAAGTTGTTATATATTCTCACGCTTGGAGAAACGCATTACTTCCAGTCGTTACACTTATAATCGGCTGGCTTATGAGTTTGTTTTCAGGCTCATTGGTAATTGAGCAGACTTTCAGTTTGCCAGGCATGGGTTGGACATATATAAGAGCTTTGACAAATTTGGATTACAATTTGGCACTTGCCGTTCAAATGATGTATATAATTATTGCGCTACTTACTAATGTGCTTTCAGATATTGCATATGGAATTGTAGATCCAAGAGTTAGAGTTTCGAAATAGGGGGGATAGATATGGCTAATAAAAAGAATAACAACAAAAAACAATCTTTCTCCCAAATGTTAATGATAAGACTTTTCGGCAATGATAAAAATATAGATATGTTTGAGGAAGAGCAGGTTATAAGTCCATTTAGGACTGTTGTAAACACTTATTCTGAAAATAAAGTATCTATGACCTCGCTTGCAGTATTTTTGATTATTGTGGCGATTATGCTGATTGGGCCATTAATGTTCCCAATTGATTTATCATATACCGATATCTCTCAAATACACGTTCCGCCGGGAAGAGATTTTTTGAAAGTGCCGGATGCATTAAAAGAAGATGCAAGATCTTTTAGTTCTGGACCGACATTTTCAGTTGGAGTCGACAAAAACGGCGATGTGCACGTATGGGGAAAATCAAAAGTAACTACATTTATAGACATTGCTGATGTGCCCAAAGAAGTAAAAGAGGCAAATATTGTAAAAGTTGCCTGCGGCATGGACCACGTTGTGGCGCTCGCAGATGACGGCAGAGTACTCTCTTGGGGAAATAATAGACAGATGCAAAGTGAAGTTCCATATCAATTTAAAGAAGCCAATGATCAAGTTGTGGATATTTATGCAACTTATCAATTATCGCTAGTTTTGACAAAGCAAGGCTATGTCGAATCTTTTGGAAATAGAATGATTATGGACTTTGACGAGTTTAACGAACATCAAGGGGAGATTGTTAAACTTGCTCCAACTTCCACAGGCGTTATGGCGCTGACCGAATCGGGCGAAGTTACCTATATGGGAACTATTATAAACAATATTTCTAGAGTTCCAGAACATGTAAAAGATATTGTCGATATTGCAGCAACTTCTGAAACTGTTGCCGCATTAGATGAAGACGGAAATGTTACTGTTTGGGGAAATCCGAGCAGAACTTATCAAGAGAATAAAGTTCCTGAAATTGAAGACGGAAAAATTGTTAAGCTCTATTCTGGAAGACACAATTACACCGGCCTGAAAGACAATGGCGATTTAGTAACTTGGGGTAGTAATCTCTTTGGCGAATCAAATCCACCAAAGAATGTTAAATTTGAAAAAATGTATTCCGAATTCTTTGGAAACTACGGTATTGATACAGACGGAAAGCTCCACACTTGGGGCCTTAAGGGATACCTTCTCGGTACTGATGAATTGGGTAGAGACGTTGCCAGAAGGCTTTTAAACGGTGGTAGAATGAGTCTGTTCATCGGAGCGATAGCCGTTGTTATTTCTACATTTATCGGAATAGTAGTAGGTGGAATAAGCGGTTTCTTTGGTGGCAAGATCGATATGGTGCTCCAAAGAATTGCAGAGATGATCGCATCGCTTCCATTCTTGCCATTTGCGATGATTCTAAACTCGCTCATCGGCTCGAGACTTCCTTCTAATCAGAGAGTTTTCTTAATCATGATTGTACTAGGTCTTCTCAGCTGGACGGGCTTACAGAGGCTTGTAAGGGCGCAGGTGCTTTCTATAAGAGAGCAAGAATATGTAATTGCTGCAAGATCACTAGGTATAAAGACTATAAATATTGTGTTCAAACATATACTTCCAAATGTCGTTTCAGTTATTATTGTAAATGCAACTTTGAATTTCGCATCTTCAATGCTTACTGAGGCCACATTGTCTTATTTGGGCTTTGGAGTTCAACCTCCACAACCAACTTGGGGCAATATGCTATTTAGTGCCAATAACTCGATTATTATCGAACACTATTGGTGGAGATGGATATTTGGTGCAATTCTAATAAGTATATGCGTAGTTTGTATAAATCTAATCGGAGATGGCTTAAGAGATGCTATCGACCCGAAATCGAGACAGAGATAGGAGGAGAGAAGATTGGCTTTATTAGAAATTAAAAATCTGCATACCTTTTTCAAAACTAAAAAGGGTATAGTTAAAGCGGTCAACGGCGTATCCTATTCGGTTGATAAGGGAAAAACTCTCGGCATTGTAGGTGAGAGTGGTAGCGGAAAGAGCGTATCTGCGATGAGTATTATCAAGCTATTGGACGGAAATGGATATATCGAAAGTGGCGAGATTTGGCTCGATGGCCAAAACTTGGTAAATGTTCCGCTAAATAAAATGATTAATGTCAGAGGAAATGACGTATCCGTTATATTCCAAGAGCCTATGACCAGCTTGAATCCTGTTTTTAGTATCGAAAGACAAGTTGCTGAACCGATTATAATTCATCAAAATCTGACTAAAGAACAGGCTAGAGAAAAGGCTGTGGAAATGCTTGAACTCGTAAAGATTCCAAATCCGCGCGATGTTGTAAAGCAGTATCCTCATCAGCTTTCAGGTGGTATGCGCCAACGTGTTATGATTGCAATGGCTCTGGCTTGCAGACCTAAGCTTTTGATTGCAGACGAGCCTACTACGGCTCTTGATGTTACTATTCAAGCTCAGATTTTGAAACTTATGAACGATTTGAAAACAGAAATAAATACGTCAATTCTATTTATTACTCACGATATGGGAGTTATAAATGAAATGGCTGATCACGTTGTAGTTATGTATTGTGGACAAGTTGTGGAGAGCGCTCCGGCTTATGAAATTTTTAGACCAGATGTCAAATTCCAACATCCATATACTGAGGGCTTAATGGTTTCAATTCCGAGACTCGACACGCCAAAAGGCAAGAGACTAGATCCGATACCTGGTGCTGTGCCTCATCCATTGGCATTGCCAAAGGGTTGTAAATTTGCACCCAGATGCAAATATAGAACTGAAAAATGTGACAATGAAGAGCCACCAAGCATGATGGTTGACGACAAGCACAGTGTTAAATGCTTCTATCCTGAGAGGGGGGTTCGCAGTGAAAGATAAGAAAGTTTTAATCAAAATTGAAGATTTGAAACAATACTTCCCAATCAAGAAAAAAAGTGTTTTCCAAAAGGAACAATACTTTGTCAGAGCTTGTGATGGAGTTAATCTGGAAATCTATGAGGGTGAAACTGTTGGGCTTGTAGGCGAGTCTGGCTGCGGAAAATCCACATTGGGAAGAACGCTTTTGCAATTGTATAAACCCACTGACGGTAGAACAGTTTATTATGGCACAGATATATTTCGATTAAATCCGGCATATGTAACTGATTGGATAAATAAATATTCCAATAACAAAAGGGATTATTTAGAAGCTAAAAAGACAAGAGATGAAAAGCTAAAGGCATATGATGCCAAACCAGAAGGACCAGAAAAACTTTTGGCGCTGGAGGAATATCAAATAGCAGAAACAGCTGTGCGCGTAAAACTTTATAATATTGCGCAAATTTTTGGAGCATTGATTTTAGTCGATGACGATCAAACTGTTCAAAAAACTGTTATGGAAGAATTTAAGCTAAAAGTTGAAAGAGCAAAAATTCACGGACAGACAGAATCTCTAAAAGGTAGACCTCCAAAAAAAGAGAAACTCAGTGAAGAAGACAATAAAAAACTTGAAGAGCTTTCAAAAAAGATTGAAGATGTAGAAAATAGAATAGAAAAACTCTTAGAAGGAGTTAAAGATCACGAAGACTTTGAATATTATCACGAGAAGAGAGATTCGGGAGTCAATTTGGCCATGTTAAGTGAGAGCGAAATGCGCCATATGAGAGATGATCTTCAGCTCATATTCCAAGACCCGTATTCTTCGCTTAATCCAAGGCTCACAGTTGGTCAAATTATTACGGAAGGTTTAAATGCGCATCATATTTTTGAAAAAGGCGACAAGAAATCTCAAGACTATGTAATGCAGACTATGGAAGAATGTGGACTTGCTTCATACTTTATACACCGCTATCCACACCAGTTTTCTGGCGGTCAACGTCAAAGAATTGGCATAGCAAGATCAGTAGCATTACAACCTGAATTTATAGTCTGTGACGAGGCAGTTTCGGCACTTGACGTTTCGATTCAGTCTCAGATTATAAACTTACTACTCGATTTAAAAGAAAAGGCAAATTTGACTTATCTATTTATATCGCACGACTTAAGCGTTATAAAATATATTTCAGACAGAGTTGCAGTAATGTATCTAGGTTCGATTGTAGAGCTTTCAGAAACTGAAGAGCTTTACGAAAATCCATTACATCCATATACGGAAGCGCTACTTGCAGCTATTCCAACTACAGATGTAGTTGATAAAAAAGAAATTAGAATACTTGAAGGCGATATACCTTCGCCTATAAATCCACCAAAGGGTTGCAAATTCCACACTCGTTGTAAATACGCAACAGATATTTGCAAAACTGTAACTCCCGTTTGGGAAGAGGCAAGACCAGGACATTTTGTAGCTTGCCATCACAAATTGGAAATAGCAAAATAAATTTTAAGAGCCGGTATAATCTACCGGCTCTTTACATATCTATTTCAGAAAATCTCATTTTCAAATAAATAGTTTAAATTAAAATTTTAAAAATAATAATGAAATCATAAAAATTTAAGCGAAAAATCAAATTATAAAATACATAGTAATAAATCTAAAGTAAAATTTAAAACTCTCAAATAAAAATTCATTTCAAAAGCATAAAATTAAAATCTATTTTTGAATCTAATATAATTTAAAGCACGCCGAGAAAACTAAAATAAAAATTCATTTCAAATAATTGGCTTTTCTCGATTTAAAAACTATCACAGCATAATATTTAGTTTTGACAAAAATTGAAAGATGAAATATAATATTGATAATGAATATCAATAAACTTATGGAGGTAAAAATGAAAGCTAATATAATTTTCTTTACTACATCTGGCAATACCGAAGCGATGGCCGACACATTAAAATCGTCATTAGAAGCTAAGGGCTATGATGTAAGTATTTTTAATGACGAACAAGGAGAAGACTTTGCTGATGCAGATCTTTTACTCTTTGGATCGCCCGCCCAAGGCACAGAAGAAGTTGACGATACTGTAATAATGCCCACAATTGACAAACTCGATTTGAATGGCAAAAAGGTCTTTATGTTCGGCTCTTATGGTTGGGGAGGCGGAGAATATATGGAAAATTGGAAAGAGATAATGAAAGATAAAGGAGCAATTCTCGCAGCTGAACCCGTTGTCTGTTTGGAAGCACCAGATGATTCTGTCGATGAAGAATTAAAAGCGGCTGTAGAAAATTTTTAATATTTTGAGCATGAAAAAACTCTTCGTTTAAATTTATCGAAGAGTTTTTTCTATATTAATCATTTGTGGGTAAATTAATGAACAAATTTTAAATTAATTTTTATACCAAATCTCATCTGCAACTTTTTGCCAATCTTTTGCAGCTTCAGCACATTTTGCCGAAAGAGATCTGACATCTTCAGGACTTTCCAAATCTGTGGAATATGAATTTGTGCTTTCAACCATATCTGTGAGCCTGCCTGGGCAATCGAGCAATGGGCAAGGTCTCAAAAGATTATTGTCGAATGGTTGATTATTTTTATATGCCATAAACAATGGGCTCTTATAGGCTTCTAGCAGTGTTTTTTCGCGTATATTGGAATCTGAATAGTGAATAAAAGCACAGGGCTCAATATCTCCATTGGCATTTATATGAAGATAACATCTGCCGCCGGCTATACAACCGTCTACATATTCACCATCGTTCCAAAAGTCCATAGTAAATAGTGGTTTTGTACTTCTGAATTTTCTAATCTGTTTATACATATACTTTCTTTGCTCGGCAGTTGCTAAAAGTTCGGGCATGGCATTTACACCAACTGGCATATAAGTGAAAAACCATGCAAATAGCGCTCCTTTTTCAATCATATCGTCAATATATTCCTCGCTGCCGATAATTTCTGTGTTCATTGATGTATAGCAACATGAAATTCCAAAGGGCAGTTTTTTTGCCTTTAAAATTTCCATCGCGTCTAAAACTTTTTGATACGTTCCTTCACCACGTCTAAAATCTGTGGCTTCGCCAAAGCCTTCCACACTTATTGCTGGCACAAAATTTTTAACTCTTAACATCTCATTTGCAAAATCTTCGTCAATCATTGTGCCATTTGTAAAGGCTAAGAACATGCAGTCGGGATGCATTTCGCAAATTTTGAATATATCTTTCTTTCTAACTGTGGGCTCTCCTCCTGAATAGATATACATAAATGTGCCCATTTGTTTGCCTTGATTTATAATATCATCCCATTCATCTATTGTGAGATTGAGTTTGTGGCCGTATTCTGCTGCCCAACAGCCTTTGCATTTTAAATTGCAAGCCGATGTGGGGTCCATAAGTATTGCCCATGGCACATTACATTGATGTTTTTCTCGAGTATCTTTTTGGCGCTTGAGCCCAATTACTGCAGTATTTATAATAAAGTTTTCAAACATGCGCTTTCTAACTTCTGTATCGATATCTGTATAGAGTTTATTTACTAACTGACTCCAATTAGAATTTTCGTCTGCCAAAGCTTCTTTTACAATTTTTAATTGTCCACTAACTGAACCGCTCGTATCGAAGCGCTCCATCCAATCTATTATCTTTGGAACATTTTCTTGCGGATCTTTTTCCAAATAGTATAAGAGCTTTCGCATACTTACAAGTTTTAAATTTTCATTAAAGCTCATTTTTTTCATATAGACCATCCCTTCAATAATTTTTAAACTTTTCTCAATTTTATTTTATAAAGAATCTGGATGAAATTCATTGGACAAAATATAAATTCGTGTAAAAATGAAACAAAGTCAGTTTTTTGGGTAAAAATGGGACAGATTTTGAAAAGTGTTACTTTAAATATATAAATTTTCATAATATTATTTAATTAGATAATTTGAGGTGGAGAAAATGAGAGATTATAATAGAAAATTAGTTGAGATTGTGGCATCACAAGCCTTAAAAAAGATGAAAAAAGATCCCAAAAGAGAGCTTAGAAGATTGGTTGATTTTGGAAAAACTATGGCAAAAGGCAATAATCAAAATGAATTTTTTGATTTAGCGCAAGATATTATAGAATCTGAAAACTCTAAATATTATACTATGCTCGACAGTATTTTTGGAAAATTTGACAATAAAAAACTGAAAGAATTCTCTTTAAATTTTGGATATAATGGCCTGATAAGAGGTGCAAAAAAAATACAAGACAATATGGATTTTAATATTTCATGGATGCATGAATTTTCTGAAAAAGATTTGAGTAAAGATGATTTAAATTCTGAAATTAATAATTTAAAAGATAGGGGCATCTATATTTATACAATTTTTCCAAATGACAAAAATCATTTAGATAAAGTAGAAGAAATTGCTAGAAAAAACCAAGACTGCGCATTTATTATGTTCTTAAATGACATAGATATTCCTAATAATATTATAAAACTTGACAATCTTATAATGCTTATAGATTCAAAAAGTATGAAGCAATTAGATAATTTAGATATGAAGAACTTTGTAGGCATTTGGCACAGCTTTAGTGATTCAAATTATAAAGAAATACTAGATGGAAAACTAGCCAGAGTTTGCGAAAATAATAATTTACCATTTTTGATTTTTGTAAACGATAAAGCTTCTAAAGATGTTGAAAGGGAGATTGCCGAATATGCTTATAGAGAAAGATTTAAGCCAAAATATGCCGCTTTCACGATCGAATACGAAAACGACATTAGACGAATAAATAAAATGATTTTAAATAAAAATGTAAAGCCAAAATTACAAAATGCTGATGCTAAAAATTAGAGCCTTAATTTAGGCTCTAATCGCTATGTAAATCTTCTACAATATTCAATGCAACTTTAGTGATTGCATTTCTTATGAGTGTTGTCAATTTGTCGGGCTCAATTTTTGCGCCCTCTCTTAGCCAATCCACGATTAAATATCTGATTGCTGAAGTGTAGAAATTGACATAGAATTCATAATCTTCTTCATTTTGTTCGTCAATATAATAAAAATTTTCTAAAACATAATCTTCTAATAGGGGGTTTAGCGTTTCAAAAAGATATTCATAAAATGAATTCTGTCCAGTATATTCAAGTGCATTTTGGTAAAATCTCTTATGCTTATAAAAGAAATTTAGCATAATATTTAGCTTTTGCCAAGAATCATTTGCTTCTGACATTTTGACATAGTCTGCAAAAAATTCAGTCTGAAAAATCCAATTTAGCAAATCGTATTTGTCGCTAAAATGGTAATAAAAAGTTTTACGGCTTAGACCACAGATATCACAGATCGATTTAATATTTATTTTATGAAAAGACTCAACTTCCATCAATTCTTTAACGGCTTTGGCCAATGCCTTTTTTGTTATTAAGGAATCGGACATTCTATCACCCCTGTCTATAATCATTCTACCACGCTAATTGGATATGTCAATTGTTTAAAAAATTATTCTTTAATATTATTTTACCCAAAAAACTTTGACATATAGCTATAAATTGGGTATTATCATACGAGAGGTGTAAATATGTTTTTCAAAAAGAAATTTGATAAGATGCTAGAAGCCCAAAAGATTGAACGTGAAAAAAGATATGAAGAACAAGGCATCAATTTTGATGAAGATATAGATATAAATGACCTTATGGAAGAAGGCGATGTAAAGGCAATGATAATTAGTGCTTTTATCGCATTTTCTCCAATATTTATAGTGCTTATATTAATCTTAGTATTAGTTTGGATGTGGTAATTAAATGAAAAAGACTGCAGCATTTTTTGATATTGATGGCACAATTTATAGAGATTCACTCATGACTGAGCATTTTCGAAAGCTAGTGCAATATGAAGTCATAGATAATACGATTTGGATGAGTGATGTAAAAAAAGTATATGATGAATGGGAAAAAAGACATGGAGATTATGAAGAATATTTAGAAACTATTGCCGAAGTTTACAGATCACAATTAAAGGGAGTCGATAGAGATTTTATTTGCTATATAGCAGACCACGTAATAAAAGATAAATCGGACAATATCTATAAATATTCCAGATATAAAATAAATTGGCATAAAGAAAGAGAACATCTGATATTTTTTATTTCTGGCAGTCCTGACTTTTTAGTTTCTCGAATGGCAAGGCGCTACGATGTCACAGATTATCGCGGTTCAATCTATGTCGTAAATGAAGACAATCAATTGACGGGCGAAATTAAGCGCATGTGGGATTCGGAATCGAAGACTAAGGCATTAAAAGAGCTCATAGAACTTTATGATGTAGATTTGAATAAGTCTTTTGCCTATGGAGATACTAAGGGAGATCTCTCTATGCTTAAAATGGTGGGCAATCCAATTGCAATAAATCCCAATATGGCACTTTTAAAAGCCATAAAGTTAGATGAAAAACTAATTGAATGTGCAAAAATTGTAGTCGAGAGAAAAAATGTAATATATTCATTAGATCCCAGTGTAAATTATTTAGAAATTTAATTGATTATTGTTTTCATTGTGGTATAATAGATACAAAATAGAATATGTACTCATTAAGAGAGATGGAGGGAATGGGCCCTGCGAAATCCGGCAACCTGTTTAAAGGTGCTAAATCCCACAGCAATTGCTGAAAGATGAGAAAATTATCCTTCCGCAATTCGGAAGGCTTTTTTTATAGTAAAATTTGAATGGAGGAATAAATATGAAAAAATGGTTATTTACGTCAGAATCAGTTACAGAAGGGCATCCTGACAAAGTCTGCGACCAAATTTCGGACGCAATACTAGATGCAATATTTGAAAAAGACCCCAATGCCAGAGTTGCATGTGAAACAATGGCATCGACTGGAGTAGTTTTAATCACTGGTGAAATTACCACAAATTGCTATGTCGATATCGCAAATATTGCACGCCAAACAATTAGAGAAATTGGCTACACAAAAGGAATCTATGGCTTCGATGCAGACACTTGCGGAGTTATGGTATCGATTAATGAACAAAGTGGCGATATTGCAATGGGAGTTGACAGAAAAGATGAGGACAAAAGAGATAGCATAGGCGCTGGAGACCAAGGCATGATGTTTGGATATGCTACTAACGAAACTGAAAGCTATATGCCACTTCCTATACATTTAGCACATAAAATGGCGCTAAAACTTACAGAAGTTAGAAAAAATGGCACATTAAAATATCTAAGACCCGATGGCAAAACTCAAATTACAGTAGAATATGAAGACGACAAACCAGTAAGACTTGAAAATGTTGTAGTATCTTGCCAACACGATGCAGAAACTTCATTGGAGCAAATAAGGGAAGATATAATAAAATATGTAATTAAACCAACAGTCGATGAAAATATGCTAGACGATAATACTAAGATCTATGTAAATCCAACTGGCAGATTCGTAGTTGGTGGTCCAATTGGCGATGCAGGCTTAACTGGCAGAAAAATAATTGTAGACACTTATGGCGGATTTGCTCGCCACGGTGGCGGTGCATTCTCCGGAAAAGACCCGACAAAAGTAGATAGATCAGCAGCTTATGCGGCCAGATATGTTGCCAAAAACTTAGTTGCAGCAGGCCTTTGCGATAAATGTGAAATTGGATTAAGTTATGCAATTGGCGTTGCAAGACCACTTTCAATCTATGTTGAAACATTTGGTACTGGAAAACTTTCGAACGAACGCTTAGAAGAAATTGTGCAAAAGCATTTTGACCTAAGACCGTATTCAATTATAGAAGATTTAGATCTAAGACGTCCAATCTATCGTCAACTTGCAAGTTATGGCCACTTTGGCAGAGACGATTTAGATTTGACTTGGGAAAAACTCGACAAAGTAGAAGAACTTAAAAAAGAATTAGAATAAAATAGAGATTGGCGAAAGATTTAATACTTTCGCCAATTTTTTAGTTAAATGAAATATTGAATCGAAAAAAATTTAATCAATTACAATAAATCTATATTAAATTTTGAAGTCTTATGCAAACGATTATCTTTTTGTCTTGTCTAAAGATAGAGCTTCATGTATAATATGAGTATATGTAATAATAATTTCTTAGGAGGAATAGTATGAGAAAAAATTTAAAACTATTATCATTAGTTTTAGCATTTGTTATGGTGCTTGGTTTTGTAGCTCCAAATGTAGCATTTGCTGAAGATGTAAAGGTAATAGAAATCATTCACACAAATGACGTGCACGGTCGTGCAGAAGGTGATGACAAAGCTTATATTGGTTATGCAAGATTAAAGACATTTGTAGACCTAGAAAAGGCAAATAATCCAAATGTACTTTTAGTTGACGCAGGCGACACACTTCACGGAACAACTTTTGCAACCATCTCAAGAGGTCAATCGATGCTAGATGCTATGAAGGCTACTGGTTATGATCTATTTGTTCCAGGAAACCACGATTTCAACTATGGAACAGATAGACTAGTTGAACTTGTTAAACAAGAAAAAGTTCCAACAGTTGGCGCAAACTTAGTAAATGTTGAAACTGGCGAAAAAGTTTTTGAAGGTTCAAAAATTATCGAAGTTGACGGAATTAAACTTGGCTTCTTTGGCCTAATGACTCCTGAAACTAAAACAAAATCCAATCCTCTAAATACTGAAGGTTATGATTTTACAGATTATATCGAAGTTTCAAAAGAAGAAGTTGCAAAACTTAAAGAAGCAGGCGCACAAGTAGTAATCTGCTTAGCACACGTTGGAATAGACGATTCAAGCGTTGAAAGAACAAATCTATTAGCTGAAAAAGTTGAAGGTATCGACTTAATCGTTGACGGCCACAGCCATACTAGATTGAGCGAAGGACTAGTAGTTAATGACACAGTAATCGTTCAAACTGGCGAACATTTAAAATCAATCGGTAAAGTTTTATTGACTTTCAAAGATGGTAAATTAACTGAAATTAAACCAGAATTAGTAGATTTTGAAACAGTTAAAGACTTAGCAAAAGACGAAGACGTCGTTGCTATTATCGAAAAAATCAACGAAGAAAACAAACCATATATGGAGCAAATTCTTGGAAAAACTGAAGTTGAGCTAGACGGAGAAAGACAGACTAACAGAACTTCAGAAACAAATTTAGGAAACTTGATTACAGATGCAATGCTTGAAAAAGCAGAAGCTGATTTTGCAATCACAAACGGTGGCGGAATTAGAGCGTCCATTCCTAAGGGAGATGTAACAATGGGTCATGTACTCACTACATTCCCATTCACAAACTATCCAGTTCTTCTAGAAATCAAGGGCGAAGCAGTTAAAGCAGCTTTAGAACACGGCGTTCAAGATGCTCCTGAAACTAGAGGCGGATTCCCACAAGTTGCGGGCCTAACATTTAAATTTGACCCAGAAGCTGAAAAAGGAAGCAAAGTATTTGATGTTAAGATTCAAGGCGAACCACTTGATCTTGAAAAGACATACAAGATGGTAACTAATGACTTTATGGCAATAGGTGGAGACGATTATGCAATGTTTAAAGACTGCAAAAAACTTGCAGAATTTGAATTGCTATCAGAATTATTAGCTGACTATATTAAAGCTAAAGGCACTATTGCACCAGAAATTGAAGGTAGAATCGTTGTTGAAAAAGCTCCAGTAGATGAAGCTCCTGTTGAGGAAAAAGCTCCTGAAACTGGCGACAACTGGTGGTTCATGTATTAATTTAAAATTTGAATTACCGAGCGCACGAAAGTGCGCTCTTTTTCTTTGTTTAAAATTTTATTAAAACTGTAAATGCATATGTATTTTGATAAATGTTTTAAAAAGGCTTGAAATGTGGTA
>JAUNVH010000053.1 GCA_030537765.1 Tissierellia bacterium
GCAGAAGAAGCATAAAACTATGAGCCGATAGGTATAAACCCAATCGGCTCTATTTTTTTGAAATTATAATTATAAAATATAAAAACTGATTATAAAATTTTAAACTCACATTCGGCGAGGTCGATTATGAGATCATATTCATATTTTATAAAATTTAAAAATTAAATAAATTTAAGCTAAGTTACTTAAATCTGAGTAGATTAAATTTTCCTTTATTGTCCGCTAATAAATTATTTACATTAGAAAATTTAAAAAATAAGAATCATACAAAAATATATTTTTGACTATTTCAATATATCGAAACAAAATAATTTGATGAAATAAAACAATAATCTCTCAAAGTTGAATATTAAGGGATATTATAGTGCTAAAATTCATCGTATTTTATAATTTATTATAACTAGTACATATCGCGATAATAAGTTGACAATGTAGTAGTTTTTTGGTATACTGTATTAAATTTACCTAGTGAGAAGTAATGCTAGCGAAAGGAGAAAGAATAATGAAAAAATTTTTAACTTTATTTTTGGCATTAGTACTTATGCTGCCTTTGGCAGCTTGTAATGGCAAAGATGAACCTGCAGAAAAACCAGCAGAGGGCGGAAACGCTGAAGCTCCTCAATATAAAGTTGGTATTATGACTGGAACAGTATCTCAAGGTGAGGAAGAGTTTAGAGCAGGTGAAAAATGGAAAAATAATCTTGGAGACGGAATTGTTCACGTTACTTATCCTGACAAGTTTTCACAAGAGCAAGAAACCACGATTTCAAATATGAAGAGTATG
Source organism: Tissierellia bacterium (assembly GCA_030537765.1). Taxonomy (GTDB): domain Bacteria; phylum Bacillota; class Clostridia; order Tissierellales; family Peptoniphilaceae; genus JAUNVH01. The sequence goes on from JAUNVH010000053.1 coordinate 785, forward strand.
GCGGCAGATCCTGACGTTAAAGCTCTAATTATCGTGCAAGCAGTTCCTGGTACTGCAGCAGGCATTGATGCTGTGCGCGAATCTAGACCGGATATTTTAGTCATCGCAGGTGCTCCACATGATGATCCAGAAGTCATCTCTACGAGAGCAGATATTTGTATTGACTTAGATCAATATCAACGTGGTGTAAATATTATGGACACTGCAAAAGAAATGGGAGCTGAAACTTTTATTCACTATTCATTCCCAAGACATATGTCATATGTGCTTTTGGCTGCAAGACGTGATGAGCTCAAAAAGAGAGCTGAAGAAGTGGGCATTAATTTTGTAGAAGTAGATGCTCCAGACCCAACTGGTGATGCTGGAACTCCGGGCGCACAACAATTTATTTTGGAAGATGTGCCTAGACAAGTTGAAACGTATGGCAAAAATACTGCTTTCTTTAGTACAAACTGTGGAATGCAAGAGCCTTTGATTAAAGCCGTAATTCAAGAAGGCGCTTTCTATCCAGAACAGTGCTGTCCTTCACCGTATCACGCTTATCCAGGTGCATTAGGCATCGAAATACCTCAAGATAAAGCTGGCGATATAGATTATCTAAACGATCAAATTAGAGAAGCAGTTGCTGCAAAAGATGCAACTGGTCACTTCGCAACTTGGAAATATCCTGCAAATGTCGTAATGATAAATGCCGGTGTTGAATACGCAAAATTATTTGCAGAAGGCAAAGTTGAGAATAATGATATTGACAAGATGATTGAATTGCTTGGCGATGCAACTAATGGAGAAGTTGATGCAAAATTAATGGACGATGTAGACAATTTCATATTGCTAACTATTCCATCTCAACAGTTTTAAGATGAAAGTTAATTGATAGAGTCTAGGCTGTTAAGTCTCAGACTATGAGGGGCTTACGGGCCCCTTTCTTTATATTAATTGAACAATTTTATAAGATTAAGTTGTGAAAGGAGTTAGCTATGGATTTATTGACTATTGAAAATGTGTCAAAATCGTATGGAGATGTTCAAGTTTTAAAAGATATTGAGATGAATATCCAAAAAGGTGAAATCCATGGTCTAATTGGAGAAAACGGAGCGGGAAAATCTACTCTGATGAATATTTTATTCGGTATGCCCGTAATTCATAATACGGGTGGTTTTGAAGGGAAAATGAAATTAGATGGAGTAGATTATAGTCCCAAAACTCCGCAAGAAGCTATGGACAGAGGTGTGGGCATGGTGCATCAAGAATTTATGCTCATTCCAGGATTTAGTATTACAGAAAATATCAAATTGAATAGAGAAAATACTAAGCCATCTTTTATTTCTAAAATTTTAGGAAAAAAATTAGAAATGCTAGACAGAAAACCGATGCGTGAAGATGCTAAGAAGGCATTAGATACATTAAATTTAGAGATTGATGAAAAGCAAAGAGTTAGAGGACTTCCTGTTGGATATATGCAATTTATTGAAATTGCCAGGGAAATTGATAAAAAAAATTTAAAACTCTTAATCGTAGATGAACCGACGGCTGTGCTTACTGAGTCTGAGGCGGATCAATTTTTAAAAATTTTAAAACGCTTGGCAAGTCTTGGCATTACAATATTATTTATCACTCATCGTCTAGACGAAATAAAAGAAGTGTGCGATAGCATAACTGTTTTAAGAGACGGTAAAGTCGTGTCCAAGTCAAAGATTGAAGATGTTACTGTTGCCGAAATGGCGAAGGCCATGGTTGGCAGAGAAATTGAAATTGTCGAACATGAAAGGATTCATAAAGAAAATCATGAGACGACGCTTCAAATTTCTAATTTACAAGTAGACATGCCGGGTGAAGAGGTTAAAGACTTTAGCATAAATATAAGACGAGGCGAAATTCTAGGCATTGGTGGACTTGCAGGGCAAGGAAAAATTGGAGTCGCCAATGGTATTATGGGCCTTTATCCCGCTAGCGGCAATGTTATAAAAGACGGTGAGAAACTAGATCTTTCTAAACCGAGAGATATGCTCCAAAAGGGCATGGCCTTTTTGTCTGAAGATAGAAAAGGCGTTGGTCTACTTTTAGATAGTCCAATAGATTATAATATTGCTATCTCGGCTATGGAAGTTAAAGGGCGCTTTTTAAAGAAAGTGGGTCCTTTTGAAATATTAGATAAAAAAGAAGTGGAAAGCTACGGTGAACAGATGATAGAAACATTAGATATTAGATGTCAATCGGGCAAACAATTGGCTGGAAGTTTATCGGGTGGCAATCAACAAAAAGTTTGCATTGCAAGAGCCTTGACTCTAGATCCAGATATATTATTAGTTTCTGAACCGACAAGAGGTATTGACATTGGTGCTAAGAATCTAGTACTTTCTACTCTTAGAAAAATAAATCAAGAAAGAAATGTTACTATAGTAATAACTTCGAGCGAATTGGGCGAACTTAGGCAAATAGCTGATAGAATTGCAATTGTGACTGATGGCAAATTGCAAGCTATTTTAGAACCAGATGCGCCTGATGAAAAATTTGGCCTAGCTATGGCTGGAAATATGGAGGAGGTTCAAGATGACTGCTGTTAAAGATTTGTACAAAAAAATTGGATTTCCTCGCTTAATTATAACGCTGTTTTTAGTCGTTTTACTGGTCCTATCATATACCCTAAAGATTGAACAGGGTGGACTTTGGACATCAATTTTAGAGCGATTTGGAATGAATGCGATTATGGTATTAGCTATGGTGCCGGCAATTCAATCTGGTACAGGCATAAACTTTAATTTGGCCTTAGGAGTTGTAATGGGCCTAATTGGTGCTTTAGTTGCATTGGAATTAAATTTAACAGGCTGGATATGCTTTTTTGTAGCCTTAGCTATTGCAATTCCATTGGCAATTATTGCAGGTTGGTTGTATGGGAAAATGCTCAATAGAGTAAAAGGGCAAGAAATGACTGTGGGAAACTATGTTGGCTTTTCTGTCGTTTCTTTTATGTGTATCATTTGGCTGATTGCTCCATTTAAAAATGAATCTTTAGTTTGGGCAATGGGAGGTACTGGCCTAAGAACCACATTGACAATGGAGGATTCTATGGCGAGAATTCTTAATGATGCATTGGCTTTTAATATTGGCTCAGTGAGAATTCCGACGGGACTACTATTATTTGTGGCAATTTGTACTGGTCTTATGTATTTCTTCTTAAGAACGAAAAGCGGCAATTCATTGAGTGTTGCAGGTTCTAATGCAAATTTTGCACGTTCTAATGGAATTAATGTAGATAGACAAAGACTTATAGGCACAATTATTTCCACAGTCTGTGCTGCAATTGGAATAATTGTTTACTCTCAAAGCTTTGGATTTTTGCAACTATATACTGCTCCTCTCTATGTTGCTTTGCCTGCAGCTGCAGCAATATTGATAGGCGGTGCTAGTATGCAAAAAGCTAAGATTATTCATGTTATAATAGGAACATTTTTATTTCAATCACTTTTGGTAGTAGCGCTTCCAGTAGTGAATATAGTATCTGAAGGTTCTATGGCCGAAATTGTGAGAATCGTAGTTTCAAATGGCATAATCGTATATGCACTCACGAGAGGAGGAGACGAATCATGATTGTACCTATTATTTTTCTAATCTTATGTCTAATTGGATTTGTCTTTTCAGGCTTACAACCCAGTTTCATATTAAATGAAATAATCTTTAGACTTTCCAGAAATCTGCTCTTGGTCATGAGTCTTATTATTCCAGTTCTTTCGGGAATGGGATTAAATTTTGGTATAGTCTTGGGCGCAATGGCAGGTCAAGTTGGGTTAATATTTATAATCAATCATCAAATAGGCGGGATTACAGGCATAATTGTTGCTACATTGGTTTCCACTCCGTTTGCCATAATCTTTGGTTATTTTACTGCGAAAGTTTTAAATAAGGCAAAGGGCAAAGAGATGATAACTTCCATGATACTTGGTTTTTTTGCAAACGGGCTTTATCAACTCGTGTTTATAATGCTTGCGGGTAGACTTATTCCAATTAAGAATGAAAAAATGCTCATGAGTACTGGAGTCGGATTAAAAAATACGATCGATCTTGGAATTATTAGAAAATCTTTAGACGGATTATTTTTTGGAAAATATACATCCATTCCTGTGATGAGTTTTGTGGTTATAATAGTAATTTCGTTTTTGATGTATCGTTTTTTAAAGACAAAGCAAGGGCAGGAACTACGGGCAATTGGACAGAATAGACATGTGGCAGGTGTGGCCGGTATTCCTGTTGATAAAACTAGAACATTGGCAATAATTATCTCGACAGTACTTGCAGCATGGGGGCAAATAATTTATTTGCAAAATATGGGAACGCTAAATACATTTACTAACCATGAACAAGTAGGTCTATTTTCTGTTGCGGCACTTTTAGTAGGAGGCGCAACTGTAGATAAAGCCAGCTGGAAAGAGGCAGTTATCGGCACGATCTTATTCCATTTATTATTCATAATTTCTCCTATGGCGGGACAAAATCTGATGGGAGATGCACAAATTGGAGAATACTTTAGAGTATTTGTAGCATATGGAATAATCGGAGTTTCGTTATTGCTTCATGCCTATGAACAAAATAAAATTGATAATAGAAATAGATTAAAAGTCAATCAATAAAATTTTTTAAAGAATCGCGAAAAAGCGATTCTTTTTTTGTCTAAATATCTATTTATAAATTTTTAGGAAAGCGACAAGTTACAAAATTTCTTGTATTCTTTAAAAAAATAGTATAATA